>JBAUJK010000041.1:0-5964 GCA_049683695.1 Burkholderiaceae bacterium | reverse complement strand
ACCAGCTGGCCGGATGCGAACTGCACCACGGCGCAGGCATCAAACATGGCGGGCAGATTTCGGGCGCACTCCTTCTGCAGTTGCGCCATGCGCGCCGCCGCCGGCAGCAGCGCCCCTAGCTTGTCATGGGCGCCGAGAAATTCGGCCACGCCGCGCGCCGGCGCATTCGACGGCGCCGGCCGGCGGCCGGCAGCAAAGGGCGAGGCGGAAGGGGCAGGACGCATCGCGTCACCTTATCACTCGCTGCGGCGCGCAACAAGCCAGAGGAATCGAGATGCAGATCATATTGTTGCACCCGCGCCTGCGCCACGCCCGTTCGGTCACCCTCACGTCGCGCCATCTGCTGCTGGCCGCTGCTGCCTTCCTGCTGGTGGTGGCGCTGGCGGCCGGTCTACTGTCGCTGCTGCTGGTGCGGCACGCGGCCGACTTCGGCCTGCCGCTGCTGCAGGCGGCCCATGCGGCGCCGGTCGAGGCCGGACGCCAGGACCGCTACGTGCGTGAAAACCTGGCGGCGATGGCGGTCAAACTGGGCGAAATGCAGGCCCAGCTGATGCGGCTGGATGCGCTCGGCGAGCGTGTGCAGGGCCTGGCCGGGATCAAGCCGGAAGAATTCAATTTCCATGAAATGCCGGGTCGCGGCGGTCTGGCGCCATCGTCGGCGGCGCAGCCTGCGCACGAGCTCGGGATGGCCGAATTCCGTGCGCTGCTGGATGCGGTGGCCGAAGGCGTCGAACAGCGCGGCGATTACCTGAACGTGGTCGAAACCGCGCTGATGACCAACCAGATCAAGTCGCGCATGCTGCCGACCATCCAGCCGGTGGCGGTCGGCTACAACGCTTCCGGCTTCGGGCTGCGCATCGATCCGTTCAATGGGCGCAGCAGTTTTCATGGCGGCATCGACTTCCCGGCGCCGACCGGCACGCCGATCATCGCCGCCGCCGGCGGCGTCGTGATTGCCGCCGAGTACCATCATGAATACGGCAACATGCTGGAAATCGACCATGGCAACGGCATCGTCACCCGCTATGCGCACGCTTCGCGCCTGCTGGCCAAGGTCGGCGACATCGTGCGGCGCGGCCAGCAGGTGGCGGCGATCGGCGCCACTGGCCGCTCGACCGGCGCGCACCTGCATTTCGAGGTGCTGGTCAAGGGCGTGCGCCAGGATCCGCAGAAATTCCTGAAGGCTGGCGCCGACCAGGCCGGCGTGGCGGCGCTGACGTCGCGCTGACGCGGGTTTCCGCTCTGCTGCCGGCGCTCACGCTGTTTCCGCAAAGCTATTGCTTCCCGGCCGCCCGTCCCAATCTGGGAAGGGTCGCATGATAAAATCCACTATTTGGCCCCAGCCCGGCCCGGTCCCCGCGCACGCGCGCGCATCGGAGCTTCCCGGCGTTTTCTAGAATCCAAGCATGTCATTACTGACTCAGATTTTCGGCAGCCGCAACCAGCGCCTGCTCAAGCAATACAAGAAAACAGTCCGCGAAATCAACGCCCTCGAACCGGCGATGGAAAAGCTGTCCGATGCCGAGCTGCAGGCCAAGACGGCCGAATTCAGGCAGCGCGTGGCCGACGGCACCAGCCTCGACGATTTGCTGCCGGAAGCATTCGCGGTCTGCCGCGAAGCCAGCAAGCGGGTGCTGAAGATGCGCCACTTCGACGTCCAGCTGATCGGCGGCATGGTGCTGCATAACGGCAAGATTTCCGAAATGGGCACCGGCGAAGGCAAGACGCTGATGGCGACCCTGCCGGCCTACCTGAATGCGCTGTCCGGCCAGGGCGTGCACGTGGTGACCGTCAACGACTACCTGGCGCAGCGCGACGCCGAATGGATGGGCAAGCTGTACGGCTGGCTCGGCCTGTCGACCGGCATCAACCTGTCGCAGATGGATCACGCGGCCAAGCAGGCGGCCTATGCGGCCGACATCACCTACGGCACCAACAACGAGTTCGGCTTCGACTACCTGCGCGACAACATGGTCTACGACATGGCCGACCGCGTGCAGCGCGAGCTGAATTTCGGCATCGTCGACGAAGTCGACTCGATCCTGATCGACGAGGCCAGAACGCCGCTGATCATCTCCGGCCAGGCCGAAGATCACACCGAGCTGTATCTGAAGATCAATGCGGTGCCCCCGCTCCTGACGCAGCAGATCGGCGAGGAAACGCCGGACGGCAAGGGCCACATCGAGGTGCCGGGCGACTACACCAAGGACGAGAAGGCGCACCAGGTGCTGCTGACCGAAGCCGGCCACGAAAATGCCGAGCGCATCCTGACCGAGATGGGCCTGCTGCCGGAAGGTGCGTCGTTGTACGACGCCGCCAACATCACGCTGATCCACCACCTGTACGCGGCACTGCGCGCGCACGCGCTGTATCACCGCGACCAGCACTATGTGGTGCAGAACGGCGAGGTGGTGATCGTCGACGAATTCACCGGCCGCATGATGACCGGACGGCGCTGGTCGGACGGCCTGCACCAGGCGGTCGAGGCCAAGGAAGGCGTCAAGATCCAGAACGAGAACCAGACGCTGGCGTCGATCACGTTCCAGAACTATTTCCGCATGTACAAGAAGCTGGCCGGCATGACTGGCACGGCCGATACCGAAGCCTACGAATTCCAGGAAATCTACGGGCTGGAAACGGTTGTGGTGCCGCCCAACAAGCCGAGCCAGCGCAAGGACCTGCAGGACCAGGTCTATAAGACCAGCGAAGAAAAGTACAAGGCGATGGTCAACGACATCGCGGATTGCCGCCAGCGCGGCCAGCCAGTGCTGGTCGGCACCACCTCGATCGAGAATTCCGAACTGCTGTCCGGCATCCTGACCAAGGCCAAGCTGCCGCACAATGTGCTGAACGCCAAGCAGCACGCGCGCGAAGCGGAAATCATCGCGCAGGCCGGGCGGCCGCAGCAGATCACGATCGCCACCAACATGGCCGGCCGCGGCACCGACATCGTGCTCGGCGGCAGCATCGAAAAGCAGGTGCAGGCGATCGAGGCCGACGCCGCCCTGTCCGAGGCCGACAAGCAGCAGGCGGTCCGCAAGCTGAAGGACGAATGGCAGGCGCTGCACGAACAGGTGGTGGCGGCCGGCGGCCTGCACATCATCGGCACCGAGCGGCACGAATCGCGCCGGGTCGACAACCAGCTGCGCGGCCGCGCCGGCCGCCAGGGCGATCCGGGCTCGTCGCGCTTCTACCTGTCGCTGGACGATCCGCTTTTGCGCATCTTCGCCGGCGACCGCGTGCGCGCGATCATGGACCGGTTGAAGATGCCGGAAGGCGAGCCGATCGAGGCCGGCATCGTGTCGCGCTCGATCGAATCGGCGCAGCGCAAGGTGGAAGCGCGCAACTTCGACATCCGCAAGCAGCTGCTCGAATACGACGACGTCGCCAACGACCAGCGCAAGGTGATCTACCAGCAGCGCAACGAACTGCTGGCGACGCAGGACGTGTCGGAACTGATCGCGGCGCTGCGTCACGGCGTGTTCACCGAGGTGTTCCGCGCCCACGTGCCGGAGCAGTCGGTCGAAGAGCAGTGGAACATCCCGGCGCTGGAGGCGGCGCTGGCCAACGAATGGCAGGTCCCGCTGCCGCTGGCGAAGATCCTGGAGAGCGAGCCCGACCTGAGCGACGAAGACCTGCTGGAGCGCGTGTTGCAGGCGGCCGATGACATCTACCAGGCCAAGGTGGCACTGGTCGGCAAGGAAGCGTTCTCCGGCTTCGAGCGCAGCGTGATGCTGCAGAACGTCGACAGTCACTGGCGCGAGCATCTGGCCGCGCTCGACCATCTGCGCCAGGGCATCCACCTGCGCGGCTATGCGCAAAAGAACCCGAAGCAGGAATACAAGCGCGAAGCCTTCGAACTGTTCGGGCAGATGCTGGACCTGATCAAGAACGGCGTGGTGCGGATCATCATGTCGGTGCGCATCCAGAGCCGCGAGGAAATCGAGGCGGCGGAAGAACAGATGGCGCCGGCGCCGGTCGGCAACGTGCATTACCAGCACGCCGACTTCGGCGCCGAACAGAACGAATCCGGCGAACTGCTGGCGCCGACCGCCGACGGCGAGCAGCCGCGCCAGCAACCGCTGGTAAACGCGGTGCCGAAGGTCGGTCGCAACGATCCCTGCCCGTGCGGCAGCGGCAAGAAATACAAGCAATGCCACGGCCGGCTGGCCTAGGCCTGCACACGTCAGCAATGATTTCCAGCGCGGGGACGACCCCGCCGCCTGCCTTCGGACGGGGACGGCCCCAGAAACGTTGGGGGAAGATATGGCGTGGGTAATCCTGTTCGTGGCCGGGCTGTTCGAAGTGGCGTGGGCGGTCGGCCTCAAATATACCGAGGGATTCAGCCGCTTCTGGCCGAGCGTCGGCACGGTGGCGGCAATGGTCGCCAGCGTCGCGTTGCTCGGCATCGCGGTCAAGACGCTGCCGCTCAGCACCGCCTACGCGGTCTGGACCGGTATCGGCGCGGTCGGCGCGGTGATCCTCGGGATCGTGCTGTTCCAGGAGTCGGCCTCGGCGCCGCGCCTGTTGTGCGTCGGTCTGATCCTGGTCGGCATCGTCGGCCTGAAACTGGTGTCGGCGGACTAGAGCAGATCCGGTCTGACCGGCTTGTCATGGCCAAGGCGGACTGCCGTTGGCGCGGGCAAGTCAGGCTAGGCCAAATTTGCTCCATGCCTGCTGGCTGCCGCCCTGCGCGGTGATTACAATCAACGCTTGATTCAACTGGGGGACTTTCCATGGCCGTCAATCTTCCGCTTCCCGTCGCCGCCGAGCTGCTGCCGGTGCCCGGCCTCGAACTGGGCCATGCCGAAGCCGGCGTGCGCAAGGCCAACCGCAAGGACCTGCTGGTGCTGACGCTGGCGCCGACCGCGACCGTGGCCGGCGTGTTCACCGCCAACCGCTTTTGCGCCGCGCCGGTACAGCTGTGCAAGGAGCATCTGGCGCAGGGTGCGGCGATCCGCGCGCTGGTGATCAACACCGGCAACGCCAACGCCGGCACCGGCGAGCCTGGCCTGGCCAACGCGCGCGCCACCTGTGCGGCGCTGGCGCAGCTGCTGGACTGTGCGCCGCAGCAGATCCTGCCGTTCTCGACCGGCGTGATCCTCGAGCCGCTGCCGGTCGAGCGCATCGTCGCCGCGCTGCCGCAGGCGCTGGCCAATCGCGCCAACGACAACTGGCTGAACGCAGCCGAGTCAATCATGACCACCGACACCCAGCCGAAGGCGGCGTCGAGCACGGTCCAGATTGGCGGCAAGACCGTGACGCTGACCGGCATTTCCAAGGGCGCCGGCATGATCCGGCCGAACATGGCGACCATGCTCGGCTTCGTCGCCACCGATGCCCAGGTGGCGCAGCCGCTGCTGCAGCGGCTGGTGAAGGAGGCGGCCGACGCGTCCTTCAACTGCATCACGATCGACGGCGACACCTCGACCAACGATTCCTTCATGCTGATCGCCACCGGCGCCTCCGGCGTCGCGATCGAAGCCGACACACCCGAATACGCGGCGCTGGCGGCGGCGGTGACCGCGCTGTCGCGGCGGCTGGCGCAGATGATCGTGCGCGACGGCGAAGGCGCGACCAAGTTCATTACGATCGAGGTCGAGGGCGGGCGCGACCGCGAAGAATGCCGCAAGATCGCCTACGCGATCGGCCATTCGCCGCTGGTCAAGACCGCGTTCTTCGCGTCCGACCCGAACCTCGGCCGCATCCTGGCGGCGATCGGCTATGCCGGCGTCGACGATCTCGACGTCGGCCAGCTCGACCTGTACCTGGACGACGTGCTGGTCGCCAAGGGCGGCGGCCGCAATCCCGACTACCAGGAAGCGGACGGCCAGCGCGTGATGCGGCAGGCCGAAATCACGGTGCGCGTGGTACTGCGGCGCGGCGCTGCCGCCGCCACCGTCTGGACCTGCGACCTGTCGCATGAATACGTGACGATCAACGCCGACTACCGTTCCTGAATGC
>JBAUJK010000040.1:0-2397 GCA_049683695.1 Burkholderiaceae bacterium | reverse complement strand
CCGCGCGCGACCGCAGCGGCGTCGGCCGCCGGCAGGCCCGGCATGCGGCGCAGCAGCGCGCGGAAATGGTCGCCGACGATGGCGGCGCGCGGCCCTTCCAGCACCAGGCCATGCAGGCTGTCCAGCGGCATCGCCGCCGCCATCAGGGAACGCGAAACCAGCATCGAGATCGCGTTGGCGCTGCCGCCGTCGCCACTGAACGGCCGCGAAAAATCCATCACGTACAGCGCTCCCGGGCGGATCGTCAGGCGCCTGCCGGCCGCCTCGGCGACGTAGCCGCCATCCATGTCGACGACGAACTCGACCATGAAATGATCGACGTCGTCCTGGTGCAGCTTGCGCTGCGAACGGCCGAAGCGAAAGCCGTCCAGCGCCGTGCAGCCGAACAGCGCGTCGCCCAGGTTCCAGCATTCGATGTCGGCCCGGAAGCCGGCGCGCTGCTCGGCGCTGCATTCGACCATGTCGTAGAACGAGCGGAAACAGCCTTCCCAGCAGGCGTCATAGGCTTCGCCCGGCGCCGGGAAGCGGGCCGACGAGAAATGGATTTTGGGGATGCGATCCGGCGTTTCCGGTGATTCCAAGGCAAGACCTCGACGATGCGGGCCGGCGTTCGGCGCCGGCCGGGTTCAGGGTGGACGCTGCGCAAACAAAAACGGGACGCCTGGCTAATTACTTTATCAGCGCCGCCCACTACAGTGCAGCCTCCAGGATGGACGCCGTTGCACGACCGGCGCGCCCGCGAGCCAGCTCGTGCCGCTCCCGCCATCCCGTCCGCGCGGCGCCGGCCGGCGCGCGCCATGTCAACTCAATCGAACAGGAAATCCCATGCAAGCCACAAGATTCACCTTCCCCACGCTTCTGGCGGCGGCCCTGGCGCCGGCGCTGTCCTGCGCGCACGGCACGATGGAAGTGCCGATCAACCGCGTGCTCAACTGCTACCAGGAAGGCGCCGAAAACCCGGTTTCCGCCGCCTGCAAGGAAGCCAAGAACATCGGCGGCACCCAGGCCACCTACGACTGGAACGCGATCAGCCAGAACCCGCCCGGCGACAATCATACGTCGGTGGTCGCCAACGGCATGCTGTGCTCGGGCGGCAACAGCAAATATCGCGGCTACGACCTCGGCCGTCCCGACTGGATCGCCACCACCATCGTGCCCGACAGCCGCGGCAATTTCGAATTCGTCTATCGCGCCACCGCGCCGCACGCGACCAAGTATTTCAAGTTCTATGTCACCAAGAACGGCTGGAACAAGAACGCCGCGCTGACCTGGTCCGACCTGGAGGAATTCGCGGTGGTCAACGGCACTCCGCAGCTGGTCGACGGTCGCTACCGGATGACCGTCAAGCTGCCGGCCAACAAGAGCGGCGAGCATATTATCTTCAACGTCTGGAAGCGCTCCGACAGCGAGGAAGCGTTTTACTCGTGCTCCGACGTCAAGTTCAGCGGCAGCGGCGAGACGCCGGTCGATCCGCCGCTGCACAACCCGTGGAAGGAACTGGGCCGGGTGACCGCGCACGAAGACCTGCCGGCCCAGAGCAGCGCCACCCTGCGCGTGTTCGACGCCAATGGCCGCGACGCCGAAAAGCATACGGTGATGCTGGATGCGAACAGCGGCATGGCGGTCAACTGGCCGTACACGCTGGCCACCAAGGTCAACGCCGAATCGCCGTCGATGCGGATCGGCGTGATCCGGCAGACCGACCGCAACGTCGCCATCGTCCCGGAAAAAAGCGCGAACGCCAACAACGTCTACCTGAACGACAGCTACAAGGGCTATACCTACAACATCGATGTGAAGAAGGGCGAAGGTGGCGGCACGCCGCCGGCGGCCGACGACGAGTGGAAGGAAGGACCGAGCTACCGGATCGGCCAGGTCGTCACGCACTTGGGCAAGCGCTACAGCTGCCTGCAGGCGCATACCGCGTGGCCCGGCGCCGGCTGGAAGCCGTCCACCACGCCGGCCTTGTGGAAGCCGCTGTAATCGGATCGGCCGCGCCGGGAGATCCCGGCCGCGGGTCAGACGAAAATCCGCCGCCGGCACGGGGCGGATTTTTCTTTTGGGGAATGCGGGAAACGGCAGAGAAGGCCATGCGCCGGGGCTGCGCACCCATATACTCCCCCTTAATCCGACCTATCATGGGCGGATTGCCTGCGGAGTCACCCTATACTCCCAACTCTCTATGCTCCAGTGCGACGCCGCCGCTCAGCAGCACTGGCACAGCTGCGCCGGCGTACGCTGGCCGTAGGCGATGATGTAGTCGTCGAAGCTGCTGCCGCGGTCGGCCTCTTCCATCCGCTCCTGTTCGGCCAGCGAGGCCTGCGCCAGCGCGGCGAAATCGGCCTGTTCCTCTGCCGACGGCGGCCGCGCACGGAAGCCGGCAGCGTGCGCTAGGCT
>JBAUJK010000039.1:0-3370 GCA_049683695.1 Burkholderiaceae bacterium | reverse complement strand
TTCTACGCCGACATCGACAACAAGCGTTTCAGCGGCCCGGCTGCTCCGGACACCCAGACCGGTATCTCGGTTGGTATCAACCACCTGTTCTAAGCAGCGCAGATGGCGGTGTGATCCCACTGCCATCTAAACAGCTTTAAGCAGTTCAACGGACCCCACGCGGGTCCGTTTTGTTTTTGGCCACATTGGGACGGACCTGACTCGTCTTTTCCGCCTTCCCATCCACCCCTTGCTGCGCAGCGCGCCGCCGTCAAAAGACACTTTTTACAGCCTTGGGAGGTCCTGAGGACTGGTGGTGGCAGGCCTTTATTCCCTGTTGCTAATACACGACAAAAATCCCAAGTCCACTCATGGAATCAGAGATTCCTTTTGTTTTTGCCTAATAGGTCTGCTGTAATACACACCATCTTCTTTATCAAATATTGATAGGAAGTGGGTTTCAGGCAGGGTCGGTAGCGTCACGGATCTTGCTACAAGCAAACACATACCCGATAACTCACGAGGATTATCACAATGAAAAAATCGCTACTTGCACTCGCCGTTCTGGGCGCGTTTGCAGGCACCGCATTCGCACAAACCAACGTCACCGTGTACGGCTTGGTTGACGCCGGCCTGACCTTCCAGGGTGGTGGCGCCAACGGTTCGGAAACGAAGCTGGCAACCGGTGTGCAATCCGGCAACCGCCTGGGCTTCAAGGGCACGGAAGATCTGGGTGGCGGCCTGAAGGCCAACTTCCAGCTGGAAAGCGGCTTTACGATTGATGATGGCGTCTCCGGACAAGGCGGTCGCCTGTTCGGCCGCCAGGCATGGGTTGGCCTGTCCGGCGGCTTCGGTGCCGTCGGCCTGGGCCGTCAGTACACCCCGCTGTTCATCGCGGTCGACTCGATCGATCCGTTCGGTACCGGTCTGGCCGGCGCCACGACCAACCTGATGTACGTGGGCGGCGTGCGCGCCAACAACTCGATCACCTATAGCACCCCGGCGATGGGTGGCTTCTCGGCCAACCTGCTGTACGGTCTGGGCGAAGTACCTGGCGACAACGCCGCCAACCGCAACCTCGGCCTGTCGGTCGGTTACGCGAATGGTCCGGTTGCCGTCGTTCTGGCGCATGAAAGCCAGGCCGATGCCACCAATGCCAATAAGAACAAGGCCACCTTCCTGGGCGGTACGTATGACTTTGGCGTCGCCAAGCTGCATGCTGCCTACGAAAACGAGAAGCTGGACGCAACTGGCGGCGATTTCCGCGACTGGATGCTCGGCGTTTCGGCTCCGCTCGGCGCCGGCACGATCATGGCCTCGTACATCCAGAAGAAGGATCAGTCGGCGGCCGGCAACACCGGCGGCAAGCAGTTCGCCATCGGCTATACCTACGCCCTGTCCAAGCGTACCAACCTGTACACGTCCTTCGCCCAGATCAACAACGATTCGGCTGGTCAAAACACGGTTTGCGACGCTACCAACTGCGGCGGCCCGACGGCTGCTCCGAAAGCCGGCGACAACTCGCGCGCATTCAACGTTGGTATCCGTCACAAGTTCTAATCATTCGTGGGGGTGACCCCGCGCGGATTCGAATGCAGGACCAAAAAGGCACCTTCGGGTGCCTTTTTTATTGTGCCGTTTTTTGGGCGTGGTCTTCACCAGGTTTCTCGGCTCACAACCCAATGCATCGGCATGGAGACGAAATAGCGCTTGTATGGCGGTGAAAGGCGGGGATAAGGGGGTAGGCAAACCAGGTTGTATAGATTTACCCGGGAGTATGCTTGTCAAACTACCGAATCACGCGCGACACAATCAACGCAACCATGGAGTATCTGAGCGGGTTACGCCGTTGCCGAAGCGCCTCGGTTCAGGCGTCTGCCTTTTCCAGCTTCGCCACGCTCAGGTCGAGCAGCTTCAAGCCGTGCCGGCCGAAGTTGATCTGCGCGCGCGGGCTGCCGCTGCCGCCTTCGATATGGACGATCACGCCTTCGCCGAACTTCGAGTGCCGCACCGTTTCGCCGATGCGCCAGCCGATGTCCTTGGCGTTCATCTTTTGCGCCAGCGGATCGTGGCTGCCGAAGCTGGCGGCCGGCTTGTCGACCCAGGCCGCCTTCGGGTGGCCGAACCAGTTGTGCTGCACGCGCGGCGTCAGCCATTTCAGCGCTTCTTCCGGCAGTTCGTCGAAGAAGCGCGACTTCATGTTGTAGCGGGTCTGGCCGTGCAGCATGCGGGTTTGCGAAAAGCTCATGTACAGGCGCGATCTGGCGCGCGTGATCGCCACGTACATCAGGCGCCGCTCCTCCTCGATGCCATCCTGTTCCTGCTGCGAATTGTCATGCGGGAACAACCCCTCTTCCAGCCCGGTGATGAATACGGCGTCGAACTCCAGCCCCTTGGCCGAATGCACGGTCATCAATTGCAGCGCGTCCTGGCCGGCCTGCGCCTGGTTGTCGCCGGCTTCCAGCGACGCGTGCGACAGGAACGCCGACAACGGCGACATCACCGCCGGCAGCGGCGCCTCCGCCGCCAGCACTTCGTCCTCGACCGGCAGCGGCGTGCCGGCCTGGACTTGCGCTTTCGGTCCGAGCTGGGCTGGCGCCTGCAGGCCGAAGCCTTCTTCCGACACGAACAGCGTGGCGGCGTTGACCAGCTGCTCGAGGTTTTCGATACGGTCGGCGCCTTCGCGCTCGTTGCGGTAATGCTCGAACAGCGTGCTGCCGTCCAGCACCACCTGCACCATTTCCGGCAGCGGCAGTTGCTGGGTCTCGAAGCGCAAGCCCTCGATCAGCCGGACGAAGCCACCCAGCGTGCTGCCGGCCTTGCCGGCCACGTGCGGCACCGCCGCGTACAGCGACAGGCCGTGCTGGCGCGCCGCGTCCTGCAACTGCTCCAGCGAACGGGCACCGATGCCGCGCGTCGGGAAATTGACCACGCGCAGGAAGGCCGAATCGTTGTGCGGGTTGTCCATCAGTTGCAGATAGGCGATCGCGTGCTTGATTTCGGCGCGCTCGAAGAAACGCTGGCCGCCGTAGACGCGGTACGGAATGCCGGCCGAAAACAGCGCATGCTCGATCACGCGCGACTGCGCGTTGGAGCGGTACAGCACCGCGATCTCGCTGCGCGCGGCGCCGTCGCGGATCAGGCTTTTCGCTTCCTCGATCAGCCATTGCGCTTCCTGCAGGTCGCTGGCCGCTTCATAGATGCGCACCGGCTCGCCGTGGCCGGCGTCGGTGCGCAGGTTCTTGCCGAGCCGGTTGCTGTTGTGCGCAATCAGCGCATTGGCGGCATCCAGGATGTGGCCGTGCGAGCGGTAGTTCTGCTCCAGCTTGATCAGGTTTTCGACGCGGAATTCGCGCTCGAAGGCGGCCATGTTGCCGACGTTGGCGCCGCG
>JBAUJK010000038.1:0-12728 GCA_049683695.1 Burkholderiaceae bacterium | reverse complement strand
GGGATCGTCGGCCTGGCTGGGAATCAACCTGCTGCGGGCGGCGCGACTGTACCGGCGCGTGCGGCGCGAAGCCGCCTCAGCCCTGGTAGTCGCGTAGCCGCTGGATGTCGAGGATGGTGATTTCGCGGCCGTTGACGCCAATTAGCTTGCGCGCCGACAGGTCGTGTAGGATGCGCGAGAAATGCTCGGGCGTCAGGTTCAGGCGCGAGGCAATCACGGTCTTGCTGACTTCGAGCCGGAACTGGTCGCCATTCTTGAAGTCCTCGCCCTTCAGCAGATAACCGATCACGCGCTGGGTACCGGAGCTGAGCGAATAGGCTTCGACGTCGCTGATCAGGCCGTGCAGCCGCCGGCTCATGCCGGCCAGCATCCGGCGCGCGAATTTCGGGTCGCGCTCGATGCTGGAAAACACTGCCGATTTCGCCACGTGCAGCAGCAGCGAATCGGCCAGCACCTGCGCCGACACGATATACGGCTTTTCCATGAACATCAGCGCCTCGCCAAAGCTGTGGCCGGGGCCGATGATCTCGACCACCTTTTCGCCGCCCTGCGGCGAGGTGAACGCCAGCTTGACCTGGCCGTAGACCACCGTATAAAAGCCGAGGCAAGGATCGCCGCGATGAAACACTATCTCGCCGCGCGCCACCTTGCGTTCGGTGGTGCCGGCGGCGATCTCGCCGAGGTCCTCGGGCGCCAGGTCGCTGAACAATGGCAGCACCGACAAAAAATCCTGAACCTTGATCTTGCTTGTGGTCATAACGGGGAATACCGGCAACAGGTTGGGCGTAGCAAGATTGTATGCGACTTCGGCGGCAAAAAACGCCGCACACGGCCCATAATCGAGGCAGGCGCGGGGTCCGAAACCGGCGCCGCGAACCGGATTTCTGCAATGAAAATGCTGTTCAACATCCTCGGCACGCTGGCGCTGATACTGGCCATTCTCGGCGTGTTCTTGCCGCTGCTGCCGACCACGCCCTTCCTGCTGCTGGCCTCAGCCTGCTTTCTGCGCGGTTCGCAGCGCATGCACCGCTGGCTGCTGTCCAACCGGCTGTTCGGCGAGTACTTGCGCAACTACCAGGAAAAGCGCGCAATCCCGCTGCGCGCCAAGATCGTGGCGCTCTTGATGATGTGGGGATCGATCCTGTTTTCGGCGTGGCTGGTGGAGCCGCTGCCGCTGAAGCTGATGCTGCTGGCGATCGCCGCCTGCGTCAGCATCTACCTGCTGCGCATGAAGACCCTGGCGCCCGAGGCGCCGCCCGGCGCCGGCGAGCGCTGAGCGCCGCCGTTCAGCCGCAGCTGCCGATCGCGCCGCAGGAAGTGCAGAAGTCGCAGCCGTCCTTGCGGATCACCGTGTGGTTGCCGCATTCGCGGCACAGGCGGCCAGCCAGCGCCGGCGTTTCGCGCGCGGCGCGATGCGGCTCACCGGCGACCACGCCCATCGCCTGCACTGGCTCGCCGGCCTCGGTCAGGATGCCGAGCATCGCATAGCGGTGGATCACCAGTTGCGCGATGTAGGCGACGGTCGACGGATAGCTGGCCTGGCGCGCGCTGCCGGGCACGCGCGCCAGGAAGTCGCCGCGTGGTTCTGCGTAGTTCAAGAGCTTGCGCAGCTTCATGCCGATCCAGGCCGGGTCGATCACCCGCATGTCCAGCGACAGCAGCTTGCACAGCCCGTCCAGCGCGCGCGGATGGCCGCCGGTCAGCCACATGCTGTACGGGCGGCGGCTGCCGTCCGGCATCTCCAGCTCCTTCAGCATCAGCACGAAGTCGTCCTCGGTGGCCGGATTGCGCACGTCGGCCACCCAGGCCAGCGTGCCGTCGGCGCCGGTCTTCGGCTCGTGCGCGGCGAACAGGGCGTCCAGCACCGGCGCCGGATCGCCGGGCTGCGAATCGAGCGCGCCAAGCTGCTGGTAGCGCCATTCCAGCAGCCGCGCCAGCGCCGCGGTGGCGCTCGGCACGCGCAGCAGCCGGCCGTCGGGCGGCATCGGCATGTCGAAGGCGTCGCCGTAGGCGTTGGCCAGCATCGACAGCTTCTTACGCAGCCAGCCGCGGTCGTTGGCGCGCATGTCGGTCGACAGCGTCTTGGCGATCGCATCCAGCCCGCGCGGCGGCTGCCCGCCCAGCACCCAGACCTCGAACGGCACGCCGCCCTGGTCCGAAACCGCGATCGCGAACTCGCCCTGCGGCGTGGCGATCGTTTCGCTGATCCAGCCGTTGGCGCCGGCCGGCAGCCCGGGGCGCGACGGCCAGCGCAGCGACGCCAGCGGCGGCGCCATCGCCAGCTCGGTCAGCACCAGCCGCTTGTCGGCCTCCGACAGCGTGATCGGCTGCGGCGTGGCCGCCGCCGGCAGCGACAGCACGGCGCCCAGCACCGAATTCGGACGATAGGTGGTGATCCCTTTCAGGCCCTGGTGCCAGGCCTGCAGATAGAGGTCGCGGAAATCGTCGTACGGGTAATCCTCCGGCACGTTGACCGTCTTCGAGATTGCGGCGTCGACGTAGGGCGCGACCGCCGCCATCATCAGCATGTGATCGGTGGCGGAAATCTCCAGCGCCGACACGAAGGCCGGCGGCAGCTGTTCGACGTCGTGCCCGAGCGCGCGGTAGACGCGGTAAGCGTGGTCCTCGACCGTGTAGTCCTTCTTGCTGCCGTCCGGCATCCGCTTGACGCGGTTGTAGAACCACGAAAAGGCCGGCTCGATGCCGTTCGACGCGTTGTCGGCGAAGGCCAGCGAAATGGTGCCGGTCGGCGCGATCGAGGTCAGGTGCGAATTACGGATGCCGTGGCGGCGGATCGCGTCCTGGATGTCTTGCGGCAGGCGCGCGGCGAAGCCGCTGCGCAGGTAGCGTTCGGCGTCGAACAGCGCAAAGGCGCCGCGCTCGGCGGCCAGCTCGACCGAAGCGCGGTAGGCGGCGTCGCGCATCGCGCGCGCGATGTCGGCCGCCAGTTCGCGTCCGGCCGTCGAGTCGTAGCGCACGCCGAGCATGATCAGCGCATCCCCCAGCCCGGTGAAGCCGAGCCCGACCCGGCGCTTGGCGGCGGCTTCACGCGCCTGCTCCTCCAGCGGCCAGCGGGTCGCGGTCAGCACGTTGTCCAGCATGCGTACCGCGATCTTCGCCACCTTTTCCAGCTTGCCGAAATCGAAGCGCGCGCCATCCTCGAACGGCGCCTCGATGCAGGCGGCCAGGTTGATGCTGCCGAGGCAGCAGCAGCCATAGTCCGGCAGCGGCTGCTCGCCGCACGGATTGGTGGCGTCGATGGTCTCGCAGTAGGCGAGGTTGTTTTCGGCGTTGATGCGGTCCAGGTACAGCACGCCCGGCTCGGCGGCGGCGTAGGTGCTCTGCATGATCAGGTCCCACACCTCGCGCGCCGGCAGCGTGCGGTAGAC
Source organism: Burkholderiaceae bacterium (assembly GCA_049683695.1). GTDB lineage: Bacteria > Pseudomonadota > Gammaproteobacteria > Burkholderiales > Burkholderiaceae_D > DATJCV01. The sequence goes on along the minus strand of JBAUJK010000038.1, from coordinate 9,339 downwards.
CCATTTGCCGTCGTCGCGCCGATGCGCGCCGGCGCGCTTGATGTCGTCGTTCGGCTCGGCCACGTGCGCCAGCTGGAATTCACCGTCGGCTTCGACCGCGCGCATGAAGGCATCGGACACGCCGACCGAGACGTTGAAGTTGTTCAGCTGCCCCTTTTCCTGCTTAGCGGTGATGAAGTCGATGATGTCCGGATGCTCGACGTTCAGCACCGCCATCTGCGCGCCGCGACGGGCGCCGGCCGATTCCACCGTCTCGCACGAGCGGTCGAACACGCGCATGTACGAGATCGGCCCGGAGGCGCTGCTGCCGGTGCCCTTGACGCGCGCACCTTTCGGCCGGATCGCGGAAAAGTTGTAGCCGACGCCGCCGCCGCGCCGCATGGTTTCCGCCGCCTGCGCCAGCGCGGTGTAGATGCCGGGCTTGCCATCTTGCTGTTCGGTGATCGAATCACCGACCGGCTGCACGAAGCAGTTGATCAGCGTGGTCTGCAGGCCGGTGCCGGCGGCGCTGGCGATACGGCCGGCCGGGATGAAGCCGTTTTGCAGTGCCCACAGAAATTCGGCGCCACGCGCCTTGCGCTGCTTCGGCGCTTCCGCCTCGGCCAGCGCCGTCGCCACCCGCGCCAGCACCTGCTCGATGCCGGTTTCGCCATCCTTGGCGTATTTTTCCAGCAGGACTTCGCGCGAGATTTCCTGGGGCAAGGCGAGTGCGATCGCCGGATTTTCCATCTGGTGCATGCGTGTCTCCGTGCAGGCGAAAAAGAGGCGGCCGCGCCGCCCCATATACTCCCGTTAGCAACGCCCTATACCGGGCGCGAACAGGTGATTTTTAATGCATACTCCCATCAAATCAGCTTCGAATAGCTGGACGTCGTGGGCCGGCCGAGATATTTGTCGAACACCAGCCCGGCGGCGCGCACGAACAGCCTGCCCTTGGCGGTGACGGCAACGCTGTCTGCGGTGATTTGCAGCAGGCCGGCTTCCCGGTACGGCTGCAGGCGTTCCAGCTCGGCCGCGAAATAGCTGCCGAAGTCGATCCCGTGGCGGCTGCCGATGGCGGCAAAATCGAGCCGGCTGCCGCACATCAGGTCCATGATCACTTCGCGCCGCAGCAGGTCGTCGGCATCCAGTTCGATCCCTTTTTCAGTTGGCAATTCCCCGGCGTCGAGATGCGCGTAATAGCCCTTGACCGAATGCGACGACTGGCTGTACGACGCGCCGACCTTGGAAATCGCCGAGACCCCGAAGCCGACCAGGTCGCATTCGGCGCGCGTGGTGTAGCCCTGGAAATTGCGGTGCAGGCTGCCGTCCAGCCGCGCCCGGTTCAGCTCGTCGTCCGGCTTGGAGAAATGGTCGAGGCCGATGTAGACGTAGCCGGCGTCCAGCAGGCGCCGCATCGACAACAGGAAGATCTGCAGGCGCTCCTCGGCGCTCGGCAGCTCGGCGGCATTGATTAGCCGCTGCGCCTTGAAGCGGCTCGGCAGGTGCGCGTAGTTGTACAGCGCGATGCGGTCCGGCGACACCTCGATCAGCTGGTCCAGCGTGCGATCGAAGCTGGCCACGGTCTGCTTCGGCAAGCCGTAGATCAGGTCAGCGTTGATCGACTGGAAGCCGGCGGCGCGGCTGGCGCGCACCGCGGTTTCCACCATCTCCAGCGGCTGCACGCGGTTGACCGCGGCCTGTACCGCCGGATCGAAATCCTGCACGCCGAAGCTGGTGCGATTGAAGCCCAGCTCGCCCAGCATCGCCATGGTATCGGCGCTGACGGTGCGCGGATCGATTTCGATGCCCAGTTCGGCGTCCGGCGTGAAATCGAAATGGCGACGCAGCATGTCCATCAGCCGCCGCAATTCTTCCGCGGACAGAAAGGTCGGCGTGCCGCCGCCGAAATGCAGCTGCACCGTATCGCGCTGCGGGCCGAGATGCTCGGCCACCATCGCCAGTTCGCGCTCCAGGTAGTCGAGGTATTCGGCTGAGCGGCTGCGGTCCTGCGTGATGATCTTGTTACAGGCGCAGAAATAGCAGAGCGACTGGCAGAACGGCAGGTGCACGTACACCGACAGCGGCGGATGGCCGCCGCCGGCGCGCTGCTCCAGGTAGCGCCGGTAGTCGCCGGCACCGAAACCGTTGTGGAAACGGTCGGCGGTCGGATACGAGGTATACCGCGGCCCCAGCTTGTCGAAGCGGCGGATCAGTTCCTCGGAGATTTCTATGTCGGAAGCAAGTGTCGTCATGGATCGGAGCTTTCGTGGACGGCCGGCGCAAGCGGCGCCACGGCCTCATTGTCGGCCGCCATCGCCGCAAAAAAAATGATGTGAATCAATCGTGAAGTTTACCAGCGGCATCTTGCTCCACCGCACCGGCCGGCGCCGAGCTTGAACTGGCGGGCCGCGCCCCCATTCTCTTTTTAATAACGCGCCCCGCCGCGCCCCACTTTTTTCAGGATACCGACATGACCACCCTCTCCCCGACCGCCTCCTCCGACCGCCTGCAGCCGGAAACCGTCTCGCACCCGCGCGCGGTGGAACGGCTGGTGGCCGGCGTCGCCACCTCGGACGGCGCCGGCGTGCGCCTGACCCGGGTGCTGACGCAGCCGCTGCAGCGCCGGCTCGACCCGTTCCTGATGCTGGACGCGTTCGGCACCGACAATCCGGACGACTACATCGGCGGCTTTCCCGACCACCCGCACCGCGGTTTCGAGACCATAACCTACATGATCGCCGGCCGCATGCGCCACCGCGACAGCGCCGGCCACGAAGGCCTGCTGCAGAACGGCGGCGTGCAATGGATGACCGCCGGCCGCGGCGTGATCCATTCCGAACTGCCGGAACAGGAAGACGGCCGCATGGAAGGCTTCCAGCTGTGGCTGAACCTGCCGGCCGCCGACAAGATGCGCGCGCCGTGGTATCGCGACATCCAGAGCGCCGAGATCCCGGAATTCACCACCGCTGAAGGCGTGACGGCGCGGGTGATCGCCGGCGCCAGCCACGGCATCGCCGGCGCCATGCAGCGCGACGTCACCGAGCCGCTCTACCTGGATCTGCACTTCGCCGACGGCGCCACCTTCGAGCAGGCGCTGCCGGCACCGCACAACGCCTTCGTCTATGTCTACGCCGGCGCACTGCAGATCGACGCCACCGAAGTGCCGTCGCAACGGATGGCGATTCTGAAGAACAGCGGCGACGGCGTGCGGCTGCAGGCGCGCGGCGCAACGCGCGCGCTGCTGATCGCCGGCCAGCCGCTGAACGAGCCGATCGCGCAATACGGTCCGTTCGTCATGAACAGCAACGAGCAGATCTTCCAGGCGGTGCAGGACTTTCAGGCCGGCCGCTTCGCCGGCTGAGGCCGCGGCCGCCGATGAGCGCCCTGCACTGCCGCCGCCTGCGCATCACCGGACTGGTGCAGGGCGTCGGCTATCGCGCCGCCTTCCGCGCCGAGGCGCACCGGCTCGGCCTGCACGGCTGGGTACGCAACCGCCGCGACGGTTCGGTCGAGGCGCTTGTGGCCGGCGACAGCGCCGCGCTCGATACGCTGGTCGCCTGGGCCCGACGCGGCCCGCCGGCGGCACGGGTGCGGTCGGTTGCGGTCGAAGCCAGCGACGAGACGCCAGCCGCCGCCGGCCTCGAAATGTGGCCGACGCTGTAAGGACCTGATCGCCTCGCGCACGGCTTGGCGCGAACCGATTCGTCCATCCGGTACGGGCCAAAACAAAAAGCCGGTAAATCCGCCATCGGATTTACCGGCCATGTCCTGGTAGGCACGATTGGACTCGAACCAACGACCCCTACCATGTCAAGGTAGTGCTCTAACCAGCTGAGCTACGCGCCTAAAGAAGCGGAATTATATCGGCAAATTTTTGTTTTTGCCAGTGTGGTGTTCGCGCCGCCGCCTTTTTCCTGTGCGAGAAGATCGCGCGGTCTTGCCGCCGCCAGGGCGGGACGGGCGGTTGGTGCGGATGTGTTATCATTTTCGCCTCGTTTTACTCGAAACCCTTCTCCAAGCTGTTGTCCTCGCCGGCGCGGCCGGCTCCAAGCCGCGCTTCGCCATCCCGCGGAGTTTTTTCCGCCTCCGGATCTGCCGCCTGCGGGCGGCGCGGCGATCCGAAACTTGTTTGACCTGGAACGACGACGGCTGGCCTCCGGGCAGAACGTTGTCGAAAAAACATGGTCTGTCAGTAACTGCGCCTTCGCCGGCGGCCCGCCGACCTCCGTCCGTCCCGGCGTTGCGCTGCTCCAAGAGGGAGATGCCTGTATGCGCTTGTCGCTTCGTTTTTTGTTGCCGCTGGTCCTGGCCCTGACCGTGCTGGCGTACGTGGTGGTACCGCTGGTCGACGCGATGACCCTGAAGTGGTTCATGCGCGACCTCGACATCCGTGCGCAGCTGGTGGCAGGGGCGCTGCAGCGGCCGCTGTCGGCGCTGGTGCCGGCGCACGACGGAGCCGGCGTCGAATCTATCCTGAACGGCTCGATCCGCGATGACCGCCTGTACGCGCTGGCGTTCTGCGATCCGGCCGGCAAGCTCCTGTATCGCACACCCGCCTTCCCCGATAGGGCCGGCTGCCGGCTGCCGCGCCGGCGCGACGGCCGCCCCAGCTCGCTATTGCGGCTGCCGCAGGGACCGCTGCACATGGCGGTCAGCCCGCTGCAGGTGGACGGCCGCGAGCTGGGCGAGCTGGTGGTGCTGCACGACATGAGCTTCGTCGAGCGCCGCAGCGCCGATACGCGCCGCTACGTGATCCTGCTGTTTTCCGTGCTGGGCGTGATCGTGTCGCTGATCACGGTGGCGGTGGCGCAGCTGTCCTGGCGCGGCTGGGTATCGGGAGTGCGGGCGGTCCTGCGCGGCAGCGGCGCGCGACCGTTCGTCGCAGCCAATCCGGAAATCCGGCCGCTGATGAGCGAGCTGCGCGAAGTGCTGCGCGAAGTCGACGAAGAGCGCCGCATCCGCGATGAAAGCACGCCGCAATGGAACGCCGACACCATCCGCCGCCTGCTGCAGGACCAGTTGTCGGGCGACGAGGTGATCGTGGTGTCGAACCGCGAACCGTACATCCACACCCGCACCGAGGATGGCAGCATCGAGGTGCGGCGCCCGGCCAGCGGTCTGGTCACGGCGGTGGAGCCGGTGATGCGGGCCTGCTCCGGCACCTGGATCGCGCACGGCAGCGGCTCGGCCGACCGCGACGTCACCGACCGTGACGACCGCATCGCGGTACCGCCCGACGACCCGGCCTACACGCTGCGCCGGGTATGGCTGACGCAGCAGGAGGAACAGGGCTACTACTTCGGCTTCGCCAACGAAGGGCTGTGGCCGCTGTGCCATATCGCCCACGTGCGGCCGGTGTTCCGCGTCGACGATTGGGAGCAGTACCGCGAGGTCAACGCCCGCTTCGCCGACGCGGTGGCGGCCGAAGCGCGCACCGAGAATCCGATCGTGCTGGTACAGGATTACCATTTCGCGCTGCTGCCGAAGATGATCCGTGACCGGCTGCCGCAGGCGACCATCATCACCTTCTGGCATATCCCGTGGCCGAACCCGGAATCGTTCGGCATCTGCCCGTGGCGCAAGGAAATCCTCGAGGGCCTCCTGGGCAGCACCATCCTCGGCTTCCATACCCGCTTTCACTGCAAGAACTTCATCGAGACCGTCGACCGCTTCCTGGAGGCGCGTATCGAGCACGAGCATTCGAAGATTTCGTACCGCGGCAAGCCGACGCTAGTGGCCAACTACCCGATCTCGATCCACTGGCCGGTCGAGGAAGCGAAGAACTGGAAACCGGTACCCCAATGCCGCGCCGAACTGCGCCAGCGGCTGGGCGTGCCGGACGACTACCTGCTGGCGGTCGGAGTCGACCGGCTCGACTACACCAAGGGCATCATCGAGCGCCTGCTGGCGGCGGAAACCATGCTGGAGCGGCACCCGGAACTGATCGGCCGCTTTTCGCTGATCCAGATCGCGGCGCCGTCGCGCTCGTCGCTGGAGGAGTACCAGCATTTCGAATCCAAGGTGCGTGCCACCGCCGAGCGCATCAACCGGCGCTTTTCCGACGACGGCTCGTACCGCCCGATCATGCTGCAGATCGAGCACCACAGCGCGCGCTCGGTGATCGAGCATTACCGCGCCTGCGACGTCTGCGTGGTGACCAGCCTGCACGACGGCATGAACCTGGTCGCCAAGGAATTCATCGCCGCGCGCGACGACGAACAGGGCGCGCTGGTGCTGAGCCAGTTCGCCGGCGCCTCGCGCGAGCTGCACGAATCGCTGATCGTCAACCCGTACAACACCGAGCAGACCGCCGAGGCGCTGTACCAGGCGGTCACGATGCCGCCGGCCGAGCAGCGCGAGCGGATGCGCAGCCTGCGCCGCATGGTGCGCGACTTCAACGTCTACCGCTGGGCCGGCCGCATGCTGCTGGACGCCTCGCACGTGCGCCAGCGCGAGCGGGTGGCTGCGCGCATCGATTCGCACAGCCGGATGGCGTCGAGGCAGCCATGAAGTACCTGTTTTCCGAAACCGGCACCGCCGCGCTCGACGATCTGCTGGCGGCACCGGCGCTGCTGGCCTTCGATTTCGACGGCACGCTGGCGCCGATCGTCGACCAGCCACAGGATGCATACATGGAAGGCGGCACGCGCGCCACGCTGGCGGCGCTGTGCGAAAGCGCGCCGGTGGCGATCATCAGCGGCCGCAGCGTGGCCGACCTGCGGCGGCGGCTCGGCGTGACGCCGAAATACCTGGTCGGCAACCACGGCCTGGAAGGGATTCCCGACAACGACGACCGCCTGGCCGCCTACCGCGCCGCCTGCGCCGGCTGGCATGCCCAGCTGACGCGGCTGCTGGCCGGCGACGCCGCCGCCGGCGTGGTGCTGGAAGACAAGACCTATTCGCTGACGCTGCACTACCGGCTGGCACCGGACCCGCAGGCGGCCGCCCATTGGCTGCACGGCGTGCTGGCGGAACTGCGGCCGGCACCACACGTGATCGGCGGCAAGCACGTGTTCAACCTGATGCCGGAGCAGGCTTCTAACAAGCGGCATGCGCTGCAGTCGCTGCTGCGGCGCGAAGGGCTGGAGGCGGCGCTGTACGCCGGCGACGACGATACCGACGAGGCGATCTTCGCACAGGCGCCGCCGCAATGGCTGACGGTGCGCATCGAGCCATCGCCGGTATCCGGCGCGCGCTACTTCCTGCGCCGCCAGGCCGAAATGGCGACACTGCTGGAGAACATCGCGCGCGCACTGCGCTGAATCGGGAAAAATCTGGATACCGGGAGTATGCCGCGGCCTGGGTTGGTATACTTCCGCGCCAGACCTACTCCTGTAGGAGTATCCGTGCCGTTCTGGCATCTTCCTACCTTCGCCCTGAAAGGAATCCCGCGCCGATGACCTTCCCGAACTGGAAACGCCTGCTCGAAATTTCCCCCGAAAGCTGGCTGATCGCCGCTGCCGCTGCAGTGCTCAGCTATCTGGTACTGAGCGCCGCAGTGCGCCTGATCGCCGGCCGCATCCGCGCGCTGGCGCGCAACACCGATGCCCTGCCGGCGCAGGTGGTCGCCGAAGTGCTGCTGCACACCAACCGCTTCCTGCTGTTGCTGGTGGCGCTGTTGATCGGCTTCGGCACCATCGAATTGAGCCCGAGCTGGGCGCTGTGGCTGGAGCACGGCTGGGTGCTGGCGCTCGGCCTGCAGATCGGGCTGTGGCTGAACCGCGGTATCAACTTATGGCTGAACCGGCAGGCCGATGCCGCCGGCGTCGGCCAGGTCGACCCGCGCAACCGCGCCACCACCACCACGCTGGTGTTCCTGCTGCGGCTTTTGGTCTGGGTCACGGTGGCGCTGGCGGTGCTGGCCAACCTGGGCGTGAACATCACGGCGCTGGTGGCCAGCCTCGGGATCGGCGGCATCGCGGTGGCGCTGGCGCTGCAGACCATCCTGTCGGACCTGTTCGCGTCGCTGGCGATCGCGCTCGACAAGCCGTTCGAGATCGGCGACTTCATCATCTTCGGCGACACCCTCGGCACCGTGACCCACATCGGTGTCAAGACCACGCGCATCCAGAGCCTGTCGGGCGAGCGGATCATCATTTCCAACACCGAGCTGCTGAAGCAGACCGTGCACAATTACAAGCACATGCAGCAACGCCGCGTGGTGTTCGGCTTCCGGCTGTCGTACCGCACGCCGGTCGAGCAGGTGGCGGCGATCTCGCAGGCAGTGCGCGAGATCATCGAGGCGATCGACAACACGCGCTTCGATCGCGCCCATTTCAAGACCTTCGGCGACAGCGCGCTGGAATACGAAGTGGTGTACTACGTGCTGAGTCCGGACTACGCGGTCTACATGGACATCCAGCAGCGCATCAACCTGGAACTGATGCGCGTCTGCGCCGCGCGCGGCGTGCGCTTCGGCCATCCACTGCGGGTGCTGCAGGAAGCCGCCGTCGAAGAAGCGGCAATGGAGATCGAAGCGGCGGCCGGCTGACGGCCGCTCAGTGGCGGCGTGCCTCCAGCACGCCGGCCACCTCGCGGATCACCGACAGCGCCTTCTGCAGCTGCGCGGTGGAGCCGATCTCGGCGGTGAATGCCATGCGCGCCTGCCCTTTCGCGCTTTGCGTGCTGACGCCGATGACGTTGATCTTTTCGCGCAGCAGCACGTCGGAAATGTCGCGCAGCAAGCCCTGGCGATCGTTCGCCAGCACGAACAGGTCGACCGGATAGACGGTATCGGCGGCCGGCTGGCCCCAGGTGGTCTGGATCACGCGCTCCGGCGCGCGCAACTGCATCTGCGCGAAATTCTTGCAACTGGCGCGATGGATCGACACGCCCTTGCCGCGCGTGACGAAGCCGACGATCGCGTCCGGCGGCGCCGGCTTGCAGCATTTCGCCAGCTGCGTCAGCAGGCCGTCGGTGCCGACCACCAGCACGCCCGACTTCGCGCCCTGGGCGACGCTGGAGGCGCGGCTCTTGCGCGTGATCGCGACCTCGTCCGGCTCGGCCTCCCTGGCCGCCTCGTCGCCGTGCAGCGCCTGCTCGACCAGGCGCATGCTGAACAGATCCTTGCCGAGCGCCAGGTAGAGTTCGTCCGGTTTCGGAAAACCGAGCTTGCGTGCCAGCTCTTCCAGATTGACCGCGGTCTTGCCCTCGCGCTGCAGTGTCTTTTCCAGCAGCGCGCGGCCGTGCGCCAGCGTTTCCTCGCGCTCCACCGCATTGAACCAGGCACGTACCTTGGCGCGCGTGCGGCTGCTGGCCGCGTAGCCAGGCGACAGCCAGTCGCGCGACGGCCCGGCCGCCTCCGCGACGCCGCCGGTGCCGGCGCGCACGGTGACGATCTCGACCGTCTGGCCGTTC
>JBAUJK010000037.1:0-27126 GCA_049683695.1 Burkholderiaceae bacterium | reverse complement strand
CCCAGGAAGGTCAGCAGCACCACCACCAGCAATTGCGTCTGCAGCCGCTCCGACGACAGCAGCCGGATGCCAGCGCCGGCGAAGCGGGTTGCGTATTCCAGCCCGCGCTCGAACAGCCGCTTGCCGTTGACCGGGGAAATCAGCGGTACCACGCCGGGCGCGCGCTGCTGGTATTTACCGAGCATCCGGTAAAGGATGGCGCCGCCGACCATCGCCGCCAGGCTCATCATCAGCGGCAGGTTGACGCCGTGCCACATCGCCAGGCTGTAGGGCGGCATGCGCGGGCCGAGCACCGCGGCCGCCGCGACGTCGAGGAAAGGGCCGACCGTCAGCGCCGGCAGGATGCCGACCACCAGGCAGGCCAGCACCAGCAACGCGCTCGGCACCAGCATCCAGCCCGGCGGCTCGTGCGGATGGCGCGGCAAGTCTTGCGGCGGCGGCCCGAAAAACACCTGCAGGATGAAGCGCAGCGAATAGGCGACGCTGAATACGCCATACACCACCGCCACTGTCGGCAGGCCGTGGCGGATCAACGCGTTGCCGCTGACGAACACCGTCTCGGTGAAAAACATTTCCTTCGAAATGAAGCCGTTCAGCAGCGGCACGCCGGCCATCGACGCCGCCGCCACCACCGCCAGCGTGGCGGTGATCGGCATCACCCGGTACAGGCCGGACAGCCGCGATAGGTCGCGCGTGCCGCTTTCGTGGTCGACCATGCCGGCGGCCATGAACAGCGAGGCCTTGAAGGTGGCGTGGTTGACGATGTGGAAGATGGCGGCGATCAGCGCCAGTTCGCTGTTCAGGCCCAGCAGCAGCGTGATCAGGCCCAGGTGGCTGATGGTCGAATAAGCCAGCACCCCCTTCATGTCGAGCTGGAAGGTGGCCGCGTAGGCGCCCAGCACCAGCGAGCACAGGCCGGCGCCGCCGACGATCCAGAACCAGCTTTCGGTGCCCGACAGCGCCGGCCACAACCGCACCAGCAGAAACACTCCGGCCTTGACCATGGTCGCCGAATGCAGGTAGGCCGACACCGGCGTCGGCGCCGCCATCGCGTGCGGCAGCCAGAACTGGAACGGGAATTGCGCGCTCTTGGTCAGCGCCCCGAGCGCGATCAGGATCAGCGTGGCCAAGTACCAGTCATGGCCGCGGATCTGATCGCCGGCCGCCAGCACCGCATCCAGATCGTAGCTGCCGACGATGTGCCCGAGCAGCAGCACGCCGGCCAGCAGGCACAAGCCGCCGGCGGCGGTCACCGTCAGCGCCATGCGGGCGCCGCGCCGCGCATCCAGCCGATGATGCCAGTAGGCGATCAGCATGAAGGAGCTGAGGCTGGTCAATTCCCAGAACAGCACCAGCTGGATCAGGTTGCCAGACAGCACGACGCCGAGCATCGCGCCCATGAAGGCCAGGAAAAACGAGAAGAAGCGCGGAACCGGATCCTGCGGCGACATGTAGTAGCGCGCGTACAGCACCACCAGCGCTCCCATCACCGTCACCAGCATCGCGAACAGCCAGGCGTAGCCGTCCATGCGCAGGTCCAGGTGCAAGCCCAGCGTCGGCGCCCACGGCAGCACGGTGCGCACCACCGCGCCGCTGGCTACCTCCGGATACTGCAGCGCGGTCAGTACCGCGCAGGCCAGCGCCACCAGGCCGGCCAGCCACGCTTCCGCATTGCGCGCATTGGACGGCATCAACGCCGCGCACAGGCAGCCGGCGAACGGCAGCAGCACTATCCAGATCAGCGCCATGATGCCCTGCAAGCGTAACGGGAACGCGCCGCCCCGCTCCGTGTATCAGGGAGCGGGCGCGGCAGGACGGAAAGATGGCGGCGATTGGCGATCAATATGGCGTTTGTCTGGCGGATACGGTTGGAACGGACTCGCCCGCGCTGGCGGAAGGCGATGAAGGCAGCTGAATTGTCGGCAAATCGAAGCGAGAAGCCGGAAGAAAGCCGGCGGATGCACTCCAAATGCGTCAGGAAACAATTCCTGCCATGCGCCTAATTATAGTGGAAGCCCTTACCGTTTCCGCATGTGGGAATCGCCATTTTTTGTGTCGATTTGCTTTTTTTGTGCGGCATTAGTCCCGCATCAGCTTCTTTCTGCTTAGAAAAGCGTCCAAGACACAACCATCAGGGAATTCTCCCGCGCGACACGAGGATGAATCCTTGGCAAAAAAAAAGGAGCTGCGTCGAAACGCAGCTCCTTCTGTATGTGTGGTGGGCCTCCCGTGAGTCGAACACGGCACCAACGGATTATGAGTCCGCTGCTCTAACCAAGCATGAGCTAGAGGCCCGATCCTTTTTCGCGGGCGCGCCCGCTTTGTTCTTTCGTTCGCCCGGCGGAAAGCCGGCTGATGGTGGGTTGCTAGTCTGGCGAGTACGCCAGCGGATCAGCTGCCTTCCAGGAAGCTCTTCAGCTTGTCGGAGCGCGACGGGTGGCGCAGCTTGCGCAGTGCCTTGGCTTCGATCTGGCGTATCCGTTCACGCGTGACGTCGAACTGCTTACCGACTTCTTCCAGCGTATGGTCGGTCGACATTTCGATGCCGAAGCGCATGCGCAGCACCTTGGCTTCGCGCGGCGTCAGCGAATCCAGGACGTCCTTGACCACGCCGCGCATCGACGCGTGCAACGCGGCGTCGCTCGGTGCCAGCGTGTTGTTGTCTTCGATGAAGTCTCCCAGATGCGAATCGTCGTCGTCGCCGATCGGCGTTTCCATCGAGATCGGCTCCTTGGCGATCTTCATGATTTTGCGGATCTTGTCTTCCGGCATTTCCATCTTGATCGCCAGCGTCGCCGGATCCGGTTCGGCACCGGTCTCCTGCAGGATCTGGCGCGAAATCCGATTCATCTTGTTGATGGTTTCGATCATGTGCACCGGGATGCGGATCGTGCGCGCCTGGTCGGCGATCGAGCGGGTGATCGCCTGGCGGATCCACCAAGTGGCGTAGGTCGAGAATTTGTAGCCGCGCCGGTATTCGAACTTGTCGACCGCTTTCATCAGGCCGATGTTGCCTTCCTGGATCAGGTCGAGGAATTGCAGGCCGCGGTTGGTGTATTTCTTGGCGATCGAAATCACCAGCCGCAGGTTGGCCTCGGTCATTTCGCGCTTGGCCTTGCGCGCCTTCATTTCGCCGGCGGACATCTTCTTGTTGATGCCACGCAAATCCGGTAACGGCAGCACCACGCGCGCCTGCAGGTCGATCAGCTTTTGCTGCAGTTCCTTGATGGTCGGGACGTTGCGGCTCAGCACGTCGCTGTAGTCCTCGCCAGCCGCCACTTCGCCGTCGATCCACGCGAGGTTGGTTTCGTTGCCTGGGAAAACCTTGATGAAATGCGCGCGCGGCATGCCGCATTTGTTCACCGCCACGTCGAGGATCTGCTTTTCGATGTGGCGCACCTCGTCGACCTGCCCGCGCAGCGTATCGCACAGTTTCTCGACCACTTTCGCGGTGAAACGGATGCCGAGCAACTCATTGGAGATCGCTTCCTGCGCCTTGACGTAGGGCTTCGACTTGTAGCCTTCCTTTTCGAAGGCCTTGCGCATCTTGTCGAAGTGCAGTGCGATCGTATTGAACTTGGCCAGCGCGTCACGCTTCAGCTGCTCCAGCTGTTCGGCGGAGAAGCCGGCGGCGCCGGAAGCGGTATTGTCTTCTTCCTCTTCCTGTTCTTCCTCTTCGTCGACTTCTTCCTCGTCGTCGTCGTCGCTGACCGCGGCGGCCGGCGCCGGCGCGGCGGTTTCGACCGCGTCGGGGTCGACCAGACCGTCGACGATCTCGTCGATCTTGACTTCATCCTTGGCGATGCGCTCGGCGCCCGCCAGGATTTCGGCGATCGTGGTCGGGCAGGCGGAGATCGCCTGGATCATGTCCTTCAGGCCTTCTTCGATGCGCTTGGCGATTTCGATTTCACCTTCGCGCGTCAGCAGCTCGACCGAACCCATTGCGCGCATGCACATGCGCACCGGATCGGTGGTGCGGCCAAAGTCGGAATCGACCGTGGACAGCGCCGCTTCGGCCGCCGCTTCGGCATCGTCGTCGCTGGCGACATTGGGCACGCTATCCGACAACAGCAGGGATTCGGCATCCGGCGCATGCTCGTAGACCGCGATCCCCATGTCGTTGAAGGTGCCGATGATGCCTTCGATCGCTTCCGGATCGACGATGTTGTCCGGCAAGTGGTCGTTGATTTCCGAATAGGTCAGGAAACCGCGCTCCTTGCCAAGCTTGATCAGGGTCTTCAGCTTCTGACGGCGGCGCTCGAGTTCCTCTTCACTCGCTTCGGTATCGGAAGAGAACGCGTCCTTCAGCAGGGCCTTTTCCTTGGCGCGGCGGTCCTTGGCGCGCGCCTTGTCGACCGCCTTCAGTTCGGCGCGCTCGACTGCGTTCAGCGCTGCCACTTCCTCGTTCTCAGGCTGGAATTCCTTAGGCTTGCGGCCGCGGCGGCCTGGAACCTTTACGGACGGCAACACATAGCCGGAAGTGTCGATCGCTGCCAGCGCGGCGGCATCGGTGGTTTGGCTGACGCCGGTATGAGACTGTGCGCTGCCCTTCGTCTGCTCCTTGGCGGACCGGGACGCGGCTTTGGTTTCGGATTTCTTGTTTGTCACGGATGCTTTCACTTGCACGGAAGCTTGCCGAGAGGCAGCTTTGGGTACGGGTTTCATGCCAGACGCGGACGCCGATTTGGACGTGGTCTTGACACCCGCAGTTTCAACTTTTTTGATTTTTGCCTGGTTCAAAGGTCGGGCCGCCTTGGTACTGGCTGCGGTCTTGGCCGGACGCGCCGGAGCCGAAGCCGCTTTCTTCAGCCCACCCGGTTTGACCGCCGCGCTGGCCGGTTTGGTTGCAGCTGGTTTGGTTTTTTTTGCCGTAGAGGTCGGGGTTTTCGCGGGTTTCTTCGTTGCGTTCGCCATGGATCAACTACCACCTGAGCAAGTTTTAGATGACGGCACCCGGGCCGGCGGCAAGATGCCGCTTTATTGCCTGTTGCCAACGCTGTCAATCACCGAAATTCCAGTTTCCTCGTTTGCTCCTGGCCGCTTGCACGACCCGGAAAAGACTCCAAGACCTTGAATCAAAAGCCTTTGATTATAGCATAGCGCCCCTCTGCGCCCGGCGCCCGCGGACCGGCTAAACCTGCCCCGCATCCGCCTGCGCGGCACGGCGCAGCGCCTCCTGCCGCGCCATCAATTCGCGGTAGCGCAGTCGCGCTTCTTCGTCATGCAGCCCGGATTGTGCCAGTTGTTCCATTTCCATTTTCACCTGACGCGTTTCGGCTTGCCGCAAAGCACCAGCCAGCTCCTTGCGCGCCGCCTCCGGCGATGGATCGAACTCCGCCGCGACCTCGGCGATCAGCGCATCGAAATCGGTACTTTCGTGACGCAAACCCTCGGCCAGCGCAGCGAAACCGGCTTCGCCGCCGAGCGCATGGATGGCACCGATCAACCTTGTCAGCATGCCGTTCTCCTCAGAAAGAGAAGCGGCCGCCGCCAGCGCCGACGCATCGAGTTCCGCTGCCAATTGCGGATGCGCCAGCAGCAGGCGCGCAATCTGCCGCTCCAGGCTTTGCGGCGCGGCGCGGCGCGCACGCGGCGGCGCCTGCCGCGCACGCGCCACCGGCCGGGACAATTCGCACAGGCGCTCGATTTCCTCGGCGCTGCTCTCGGTTTGCTGCGCCAGACCGCGCACGATCTGCAGACGCAGCGCGGACGGCGGCATCAGCTGCAACAGCGGCTTGGCATCAAACTGCGCGCGCGCCCGCTCTTCCGCGGTCTTCAGGCCGCCCTCGCCGCACAGTACCGCCAGCAGGAAGCGCGACAACGGCATTGCCTCGGCCACTTGCCGGGCAAAGGCTTCGGCGCCGAAAGCGCGCACATAGCTGTCCGGATCGTGCTCGGCCGGCAGGAACAGGAATTTGATGGTCTTGTTGTCGGTCGCATGCGGCAGGCAGGCTTCCAGCGCGCGCCGCGCCGCGCCGCGCCCGGCGCGGTCGCCGTCGAAGCTGAACACCACCTGGTCGGTCTGGCGCAGCAATTTTTGCACGTGCACCGGCGTGCAGGCAGTGCCGAGCGTCGCCACCGCTTGCGGGAATCCGAGTTGCGCCAGCGCCACCACGTCCATGTAGCCTTCGGTGACCAACACGTAGCCGGCACTGCGGATCGCCTGCCGCGCCTCGAACAGCCCATACAGTTCACTGCCCTTCTGGAACAGCGGCGTTTCCGGGGAATTCAGGTATTTCGGCTCGCCACGGTCGAGCACCCGGCCACCGAAGCCGATCACCTGGCCTTTCTGGTTGCGGATCGGGAACATGATGCGGTCGCGGAAGCGATCGTAGCGCTTGTGCTCGCCGTCGTCGTCGCGGTCGACCACGAGTCCGGCCTCGACCAGCGCCTCCTGCCGATAATCGGCAAATACCGCGCGCAGCCCGTCCCAACCGTCCGGCGCATAGCCGATCGCGTAGCGCGCAGCGATTTCGCCGCTCATGCCGCGCCCGATCAGATAATCCTTCGGCCGCTGGTGCGTGCGCAGCTGGCTGCGATAAAAGTCACAGGCACGCGTCAAGACCTCGGACAGGGCCAGCGTCTTCGCCCGGTGTTCGGCGCGCTGCGCCGGCGGCAGGCGATCGTCGTTTTCCGGCACCGTCATGCCGACGCCTTGCGCCAGTTCCTTGACGGCATCGACGAAGCCGAGGCCGGAATATTCGATCAGGAACCCGATCGCGGTGCCGTGCGCGCCGCAGCCGAAGCAGTGATAGAACTGCTTGGTCGGGCTGACGGTGAAGCTGGGGGATTTCTCGTTATGGAACGGGCACAAGCCCATGAAGTTGGCGCCGCCCTTTTTCAGGGCCACGTGCCGCCCTACCAGTTCGACGATGTCGACCCGGTTCAGCAGATCCTGGATGAACGAATGCGGAATCAATGCCAGTTCCCCGGCTGCAGGCGGCTAGGCCTTGGCGAGCGCGGCCTTGACGCGGGCAGACACCACCGTCATGTCGGCGCGGCCGGCCAGCCGCGGCTTTAGCAGCGCCATCACACGGCCCATGTCCTGCGGGCCGGCGGCGCCGGCCTGCGCCACCGCGGCGGCCACCTCTGCCTGGACCTCGGCGTCGGATAGCGACGGCGGCATGTAGGCCGACAGGATCGCCAGTTCGGCCTTTTCGATTTCCGCCAGATCCTGGCGGCCGCCGGCTTCGAACTGGGCGATCGAATCCTTGCGCTGCTTGATCATCTTTTCGACGATCGCCAGCACCTGCGCATCGTTGGTCTCGATCCGCTCGTCGACTTCCTTCTGCTTGATCGCGGCGGTCAGCAGGCGGATCGTGCCGAGCCGCGCGCTATCCTTGGCGCGCATCGCGGCCTTCATGTCTTCGGTAATCTTTTCTTTCAGGCTCAAGGCAACCTCCGCGGAAAATTCATTCTCTAAACGCCAAAACCCGCCACGGAGCTTCCGGAGCGGGTCTGCAACGGCTGACGGTTCGTCGCACCAGGTGCGACGGGGAATCAGTACAGTTTTTTCGGCAGCTGCTGGCTGCGGATACGCTTGTAGTGGCGCTTGACGGCGGCGGCCAGTTTGCGTTTGCGTTCGGCGGTCGGTTTTTCGTAGAATTCGCGCGCGCGCAATTCGGTCAGCAAGCCGGTCTTTTCGATGGTCCGCTTGAAGCGGCGCATGGCGACTTCGAAAGGCTCGTTCTCTTTAAGGCGAATCGTGGTCATGTAATTCAGTCAACCGTGTTTGAGGAAAGACCGAAATTATAGCAGAAGCGCCACCGCAAAGCCAAGCGACGATCAAAGCGCATATGCGGCCGCCACCGCCGAAGCCCATGCCCACTGGAAATTGTAGCCGCCCAGCCAGCCGGTGACGTCCACCGCCTCGCCGATGAAATGCAGGCCCGGCACCTTGCGCACCATCATGCTTTGCTGCGACAGTTCGCGCGTGTCGATGCCGCCCAGCGTCACTTCCGCCTTGCGATAGCCCTCGGTGCCGCCGGGCTGGATGCGCCAGCGATTCAGGGAAGCGCCCAGAGCGGCCAGCACCCGGTCCGGCATGTCGGCCGAGCGCAGATCGCCGCGCAAGCCATTCGCCGCCAGCCAGCCTTGTGCCAACCGCGCCGGCAGCCACTGCGCCAGCACGTTTTCCAGCGTCTTGCGGGTGGAACTCTTGCCTTCGATCAAGGTGGCGGCGACGTCCATTTCCGGCAGCAGGTCCAGCGTCAGCGGCGTACCGGGCCGCCAGAAGCTGGAGATCTGCAGCACTGCCGGCCCCGACAGGCCGCGATGGGTGAACAGCAAGTCTTCGTCAAACTGGCCGCGTCCCGATTTTTCGCCGGTGTCGATCCGTACCGGCAGCGCAATCCCGGCCAGTTCGGCAAACGGCTGCCAGACCGACGGATCGAAGGTCAACGGCACCAGGGCGGGACGCGGCTCGATTACGGCCAGGTCGAACTGGCGTGCGATGCGATAGGCGAAGTCGGTGGCGCCGATCTTCGGGATCGACAGCCCGCCGGTGGCGATCACAACGCTGGCGGCGTTCAATACGCCGGCACTGGTATCGATGCGGAACAGCGTGCCGGCCTTGCCGACCGCGTCCACCCGGCACGGCATGCGCCACTGCACGCCGCCGGCTGCGCACTCGGTGCGCAGCATCGAGATGATGTCTTCGGCCGAATGGTCGCAGAACAGTTGGCCCTTGTGTTTTTCGTGATAGGCGATATGGTGACGCCGCACCAGCCCGACGAAATCCTGCGGCGTGTAGCGCGACAGCGCGCTGCGGCAAAAATGCGGATTCTGCGAAAGATAATTGGCGGGTGCGGCCAGCAGATTGGTGAAGTTGCAGCGGCCGCCACCGGAGATGCGGATTTTTTCCGCCAGCTTGCCGGCATGGTCGATCAGCGCCACGCTCTTGCCGCGCTGGCCGGCGACCGCGGCGCACATCAAGCCGGCCGCGCCGGCGCCGATCACGGCGACGTCGAATGTTGCATGCATGGCGGGCTCCGTAAAAACAAGCCGGGATTGTAGCCGACGCCGAAAATCGCCTTTGCCGGCGCTCCGGAGCGGCAGCCGATGGCCCGATTCGGGTATGCTTTATCGAGAGGCGGCCGCTTTGGCGGCAATTCCATCAAGCGACAAAATCGGGCAGCAAAAAGGATTCATCGATGGCAATCGGCTGGGTAGCGGTATTGAAAGGCGTTCCGTGGACGGAGGTGGTCAACAATGCGCCGTTGGTCGTCGACGGCGCGCGCAAGCTGTGGAAGATCGCCGCCCGCAAGCCGGTGCCGGCCGATTCCGACACGGACGACCCGGTCACCACGCTGGAGCGGAAAATCGCCGAGCTGGAAGCCGCGAGCGCCGAACTGCAGGGCCAGATGGCGACTTCGTCCGAGCTGATCAAGGCGCTGGCCGAACAGAACACGCAATTGATCCAGGGCATCGAGGCGATGCGTCGGCGCCTGTTGCGGCTCACGGTAGCGCTGGCGCTCGCGGCGGCAGCGGCGGGCGCGGCGCTGGTGCTGGCGCTGCTGCGCTGATCCTGGGCAGGCCGCCGCTTGGGGCCGGCGGCGGCGCTGGCATACAATGCGCAACATCCCTCCCCTCATCCGACCCAAGATTTCCATGCTCGTCCTCGGTATCGAATCCTCCTGCGACGAAACCGGCATCGCGCTGTACGACAGCGCGCGCGGCCTGCTCGGCCATGCGCTGCATTCGCAGGTGGCGATGCACGAGGAATACGGCGGCGTGGTGCCGGAACTGGCGTCGCGCGACCATATCCGCCGTGCGCTGCCACTGCTGCAGCGCGTGCTGGAAGCCAGCGGTGCCGCCCGCACCGACATCGATGCGATCGCCTACACGCAGGGGCCGGGCCTGGCCGGCGCGCTGCTGGTCGGGGCGTCGATCGCCAGCGGGCTGGCGCTGGCGCTGGAGCGGCCGCTGATCGGCATTCATCACCTGGAAGGACATCTGCTGTCGCCGCTGCTGGCGGCCGATCCGCCGGAATTCCCGTTCGTCGCGCTGCTGGTTTCCGGCGGCCACACGCAATTGATGCGGGTCGACGGCATCGGCCGTTACGAGCTTCTGGGCGACACGCTGGACGACGCCGCCGGCGAAGCCTTCGACAAGTCGGCCAAGCTGCTCGGCCTCGGCTATCCGGGCGGACCGGCAATTTCGCGCATGGCCGATTTCGGCGATCCGACCGCCTACCAGCTGCCGCGCCCGATGCTGCATTCGAAAAACCTCGACTTCAGCTTTTCCGGCCTGAAGACGGCAGTGCTGACGCTGGTGCGGCAGCATCCGGGCAACGTCTGCTACCAGGACCAGGCCAACATCGCGCGCGCCTTCGTCGATGCGGTGGTCGAGGTGCTGACCGCCAAGTGCCTGGCGGCGCTGCGGCAGACCGGCCTGCAGCGGCTGGTGATCGCCGGCGGCGTCGGCGCCAACGCGCAATTGCGCGAAGCGCTGAACGCGGCGGCGCAAAAGCGCGGCTTTCGCGTGTATTACCCGGAACTGGAATTCTGCACCGACAATGGCGCGATGATCGCGTTCGCCGGCGCATTGCGGCTGCAGGCGGACCCAAGCGCCGCCACGCGCGACTATGCCTTCAACGTGCGGCCGCGCTGGCCGCTGGAAGAGCTGCCGGCAGCCTGAACGCAGCGGCGGGCGGCGCCGAAACGGGCGCGGCCGGTATGCTATCCTTCGCCGCTATTTCGTTGGCTGGCACGCCCTGCGGGCGCCCGCCACCTGCGCGACGGCGGCTCCGGCCCGCCGTGCCCCGTTCCCCACGGCGCGCATTCCACCGGCGGGCGCATCCGCCGCCGGCCACGCCGGTCTTCTTGTCGCACCGCTTTCGGGTTTGCAGCCAGAACAACAAGCCCTATTGCACTTACTGGAAACGGAAACGATATGACGTCACTGAACTTTCTGCCGGCGCTGCCGGACGGTCTCAACGTACTGACCGCCGCCGGCCTGATCCTGATTGCCGGCATCGTCGGCGCGCGGCTGGTGGTGCGCGCGCTGCCGGTCCCGGCGATCACCGGCTACGTGCTGACCGGCATGCTGATCGGCCCGATCGGTTTCAACCTGATCGACGCCAATCTGCTGAACAAGCTGGGCCTGCTGGTCGACCTGGCGCTGGGGCTGGTGCTGTTCGAACTGGGGCGACGCGTCGATTATCGCTGGCTGCTGCGCGAAAAACGGCTGTTGATCACCGGCATCGCGATCAGTGGCCTGACCTTCCTGGCGCTGCTCGAAGTACTGACGCTGTTCGGCGTCAGCCCGCTGGTGGCCAGCATGGTGGCGGCGATCGGCATGGCGACCTCGCCGGCGGTGGCGCTGAACCTGGTGCACGAGACGCGCGCCGAAGGCCAGTTGACCGAGCGCATGCTGAACATCGTGGTGATCGGCAATTCGCTGGCGTTCGTGGTGTTTTCGATGAGCTTGGCGGCGCTGCACGTCGAGTACCAGGCCGGCTGGCGCAGCTATCTGCTGCATCCGCTGTATCTGCTGATCGGCTCGATCGCGCTCGGCTGGGTGATCGGCCGGCTGCAGATCTGGATCGGCCACTGGCTCGGGCGCGACCGCCAGGCGCAGCTGATCCTGGTGCTGGCGCTGGTGGCGGCGACTGTCGGGCTGGCCGACATGCTGAACCTGTCGGCGCTGATCGCGGTACTGGCGTTCGGCATCGCCAGCCGCAGCCAGGACCGCGGCCACGCGCTGGTGGAAGTCGATTTCAGCCAGTTCAACGCGCTGGTATACGTGGTGCTGTTCGTGTTCGCCGGCGCCCGCCTGGACACCAGCCACCTGTATCAGCTGGCGCCGCTGGTGCTGACCTTCATCGCGGTGCGCTTCATCGTCACGCTGCTGACCACCACCGCGCTGGCGCGCTTCAACGGCATGACGGCGGCCAAGGGCGGCTGGCTGGGGGTGGCGCTGTTGCCGCTGTCGGGCTTCAAGATCATCATGGTGCAACACGCTGCCGGCGTCTATCCTGAATTCGGCGTGCAGATGGCGACGCTGACCGTATCGACGCTGGTGATCCTGGAAATCATCGGCCCGATCTGCACCCGCTACGCGCTGATCGCATCCGGCGAAGCCCGCAGCTGATCCGGCGCCCATCCCTGACAGGAGAAACCTCGCATGCTGGAATTCAAGTCCTCCACCCCGCTGACGATGGGGGTCGAGCTGGAGCTGCAGATCGTCAACCGGCGCGACTACAACCTGACGCGCGGCTCCAGCGACCTGATGGCGTTGCTCGACAAGCAGCAGCACGGCTACGACATCAAGCCGGAAATCACCGAGAGCATGATCGAGATCGCGACTTCGGTGCATACCGAACACGGCCCGATGCTGGCCGAGCTGGAAGCGATGCGCAAGCTGCTGACGGCGGCGGCCGACAAGCTCAACCTGGGCCTGGCCGGCGGCGGCACCCATCCGTTCCAGCACTGGGAAGACCAGCGCATCTTCCCGACCGAGCGCTACAAGCTGGTGTCGGAACTGTACGGCTACCTGGCCAAGCAGTTCACCGTCTACGGCCAGCACATCCACATCGGCTGCCCCGACGGCGACGCGGCGATCCGGCTGTCGCACCTGCTGGCGCGCTACATCCCGCACTTCATCGCGCTGTCGGCGTCGTCGCCGTTCTACCAGGGCTTCGACACCACCTTCCAGTCGTCGCGGCTGACCAGCATCAACGCCTTTCCGCTGTCGGGCACGATGCCGTTCGTCGGCGGCTGGGACGAATTCAATGCCTATTTCGCAAAGATGGCGCGATTGGGCATCGTCGCCAGCATGAAGGATTTCTACTGGGACATCCGGCCCAAGCCGGAATACGGCACGGTCGAGATCCGCGTCTGCGATACGCCGCTGTCGATCGAAACCGCGGTGGCGCTGGCCGCCTATGCGCAGACGCTGGCCAAGCATTTCTTCGACGAACGGACCCTCGCTCCGGTGCAGGACGTCTATCTGACCTATTCGTACAACCGCTTCCAGGCTTGCCGCTTCGGGCTGGCCGGTGTGCTGATCAATCCGCTCGGCGGCAACCAGCCTAGCATCAAGGAAGACATCCTGGCCACCTTCGACGCGCTGGCCGGGGTGGCGGCCGACCTCGGCACCACCAACGCGATTGGCGCACTGCGCAAGCACGTGCTGGACGGCGAATCGAACGCCGACTGGCTGCGCAATGCCTACCGGGAAAGCGGATCGCTCAGCGACGTGGTGCGGCGCCAGAGCAAGCTGTGGATGAGTCCGCGCGCGGAATCCGCCTGAGCCGTCATTTCTTGCGCATCGCCGGCGGCGCCGGCTTCTTGCCGCCGATGCGGCTTTCCTTGCCGGCGATCAGCTTGCCGATGTTGGCCTTGTGGCGCCAGATCAGCAGATAGCTCATCGCCAGCACCGCCAGCAGGATGATGTCGGTGCCGAACAGGAAGCCGTAGTAGAACGGCGCGAACACCGCCGCCACCAGCGCCGCCAGCGACGAATAGCGGAACGCGAAGGCGACGATCAGCCAGGTCGCCAGGGTCGCCAGCCCGAGCCAGACGTTCAGTCCGAGCAACACGCCGAGTGCGGTGGCGACGCCCTTGCCGCCGACGAAGCGAAAGAACACCGGCCACAGGTGACCGAGGAACACCGCCAGCGCCGCCAGCGCGACGCCGTTGTCGCCGATGCCGTAGGCCGGGCCGTAGCGCTGCGCCAGCCACACCGCCAGCCAGCCCTTGAAGCAGTCGCCGGCCAGGGTCAGCGCCGCCGCCGCCTTGTTGCCGCTGCGCAGCACGTTGGTGGCGCCCGGATTCTTCGAGCCGTAGCTGCGCGGATCCGCCAGGCCGAACAGGCGGCTGACCACTACCGCGAACGACAGCGAGCCGAGCAGATAGGCGGCCAGCGCGCACAACACTGTATTCATGTCTTGTCCCTGATTGCTTGTAAATGCCGATGCGCGATGGACGCCGCGGCAGGCCGTCGGCCTGTTTTATACTGGATAGTGTATTTTTGAAGCCGCCCTGTTTCTGTCAGAGATAAGGCGTTTTTCAGGCATACTCCCTATTATTAGGCTTTTCATCAGGCCAATGCGCATTCTACCGGAGTCGCCGCCAACAGCATCGACAACACTGCCGGATCAATGCCGACCAGGTAGCCGCGGCGGCCGCCGTTGATGTAGATCCGCTCCAGCGCCAGGATGCTGTGCTCGACGTAGACCGGCATCGCGCGCCGCGTGCCGAACGGCGAAGTGCCGCCGATCAGGTAGCCGGAATGGCGGTTCGCCACCTCCGGCGCGCACGGCGCCACCGACTTGCGGCCGATCTGGCGCGCCAGGTTCTTGGTCGACACCGTGCGGTCGCCATGCATCAGCACCACCAGCGGCTTGCCGGCCTCGTCCTGCATCACCAGCGTCTTCACCACGTTGTGCTCCGGCACCCCCAGTTCGCGCGCCGATACGGCGGTGCCGCCATGCTCTTCGTAGCGGTACGGGTGTTCGGAAAAGGCGATGCCGTGGCGCGCCAGGAATTGCGTCGCCGGCGTTTCGGATACGTGTTCTTTTTTTGCCATGGGTCGGGTCGGCCGCCGAGGCCGCAGCCGGATTCAGCCGGCGGCGTCCGGCTCCGGCGCGGCCGGCGTATCGGTTTGCGGCGCTTCCGGCTGCCCCGGTTCGGTGGCATCCCCAGGAGTGTTCTTGCGTTCCAGCTTGCGCTGCATCTTTTCTTCCTTCTTCTTTTTCTTTTCGAGTTCCTTTTGCCGCTTTTCGTATTGGAAATTAGGTTTTGCCAATGGGTCAGCCTCTTTGGAGGGTTGCAGGAGTGGTCACCATGGTAGGCGCAGAAGCCGGTGCTTGGCAAGGAAGCGCTGTCGCCACCGTCAGCCGCGCGGGTGGTGCTGCGCGTGCAGGCGCTTCAACCGCTCGCGCGCCACATGCGTATAGATCTGCGTGGTGGAAATATCGGCGTGGCCGAGCAAAAGCTGGACCACGCGCAGGTCGGCGCCATGGTTCAGCAAATGGGTGGCGAATGCGTGGCGCAGCGTATGCGGCGACAGCGGCGCGCGGATCTCGGCCTTGATCGCGTATTTCTTGATCAGCAGCCAGAACATCTGGCGCGTCATGGCGCCGCCGCGCGCGGTGACGAACAGCGCGTCGGCGATCCGACCGTCCAGAATCTGCGGCCGGCCGTCGCGCAGATAGCGCTCGATCCAGGCGCGCGCCTCCTGGCCGAACGGCACCAGCCGCGTCTTGCCGCCCTTGCCGGTGATGCGCAGCACGCCTTCGTTCATGCCGACCTCGACCGACTTCAGCAGCACCAGCTCGGACACGCGCAGGCCGCTGGCGTACATCAGCTCCAGCATGGTGCGGTCGCGCAGGCCGAGCGGCGCGGCGACGTCCGGCGCCGCCAGCAGCGCCTCCACTTGCGCCTCGGTCAGCGTGTGCGGGTAGCGTGGCGGCTGCTTGGCCGACTTCAGCCGCAGGCAGGGATCGGCGGCGACCCGGTTCTGGCGCAGCGCCAGCTGGTAGAAGCGCTTCAGCGCCGACAGCCGGCGGTTGGCCGAAGTCGCCTTCGATCCCTGGTAGCGGGCGGCGACGTAGGCCGCCAGGTCGTCGGCGTCGGCATCGTACAGGCGCTTGCCGCGCTGGCCGTGCAGCCAGGCCGCGTACTGCGTCAGGTCGCGCCGGTAGGCCTGCAGCGAATTCTGCGCCAGGCCGTCTTCCAGCCACAGTGTGTCGCAGAATTCGTCGATGAGCGCGCGGTCCGGCGGCGCCGGCAGGGCGGCGGAAGAAGTGGCGGCGTCCAAGGTCAGTAGCCGTCCACGCCTTCGTGCGCCAGCAGCCAGCGCTTGACGCCGAGGTGGAAGCCGTTCAGGTCGTCGTGGTTGGAAAAGCCGCCCAAGCCGCCGCGCGCGGTGACGCGATGGCAGGGGATCACCAGCGGAAACCAGTTGGCGCCGCAGGCCTGGCCGACCGCACGCGGCGCCGAACGCACGCGCCGCGCCACTTCGCCGTAAGTCAGCACGCCGCCGCGCGGAATCGCCGCGATCGCCGCCCATACCTTTTGCTGGAACGGCGAGCCGACCGCCGTCAGCGGCAGGTCGAAGCGAAAATCGGGATCGGCCAGGTAGCGCCCGATCTGGCGCGCCGCCCGCGCCGACAGCCGGTCGGCCGGCGCCTTTTCATCGAAGTCGGGCGGCAGGTAGACCAGTTCGCGCAGCAGGCCGGCTTCGGCGCGCACGCCGACCGCGCCGAACGGCGCGGCCACCACCGCCGAAAACCATTGCGCCCTGTCGAATTGCCTCATGCCGCCCGCCATCCATCCATGCCGGCATCATAAAATAAAAAAGGCGCGTCTTGCGACGCGCCTCAAGTCACTTCCGCGGTGCCCGGGCCATTATGACGGCTCATCTGGAACACCCGTCTCCTCAGTACTCCGGCATCAATACCGTTGTTGTACTCCACCACCAGAAACCGGGCCAATCGGTGCCGACACTGTAGCAGCATCGGCCGCGCTTGCCAAAAAATTTCGGTGCGATATTAATGAAATACCAAGCACAGCGCAAGACCCGCAGATCAAAAAAATGGGGATGGCCGGCGACGGCCATCCCCGCGCGCGCTAGACTACTTGTAGATCAGGTTCGGCAGCCACAGCGAGATTTCCGGGATGTAGGTGACCAGGCCGAGGAACACCAGCATCGTCAGCAGCCACGGCATCACCGCTACCGTCAGCTCGGTAATCCCCATCTTGGTGATCCCTGACGCCACGTACAGGTTGAGCCCGACCGGTGGATGGCACATGCCGACTTCCATGTTGACCACCATCATGATGCCGAAGTGAATCGGGTCGATGCCCAGCTTCATCGCCACCGGGAACAGGATCGGCGCCATGATCAGCACGATCGACGACGGCTCCATCACGTTGCCGGCGAGTAGCAGCAGGATGTTGACCACCAGCAGGAAGCCGATCACGCCGAAGCCCTTGTCGATCATCCACGCCGCCATCGCCTGCGGAATGTTTTCGCTGGTCATCAGGAACGAGAACAGCACCGCGTTGGTGATGATGTACAACAGCATCGCCGACATCGACGCCGAATCCAGCAGCACCTTCGGCACCTTCTTCAGCGGCATGTCCTTGTAGACGAACACCGCGACGATGAATGCGTACACCGCCGACATCGCCGCCGCCTCGGTCGGCGTGAACATGCCGGTGTAGATGCCGCCCATCACGATCACGATCAGCAGCAGGCCCCAGACGCTCTTGCGGAACGCATGGAAACGCTCGGTCCAGCTGGCCTTCTGCATGCGCGGATAGCCATGCTTGCGCGCCAGGTACCAGGTGGTGATCCCCAGCATCGTCGCCAGCATGATGCCCGGCACCACGCCGGCCATGAACAGCTTGCCGACCGAGGTATTGGTGGAGACCGAATACATCACCATCACGATCGACGGCGGGATCAGGATGCCGAGCGCGCCCGAGGTGGTGACGACACCGGCGCCGAAGCGGTTCGGGTAGCCCTGCTTGACCATCGCCGGCAGGATGATCGAACCGATCGCCACCACGGTCGCCGGGCTGGAACCGGACACCGCCGCGAACAGCGCGCACGCCACCACGCCGGCCAGCGCCAGGCCGCCGTGCCAGTGGCCGACCATCGAGGTGGCGAAGTTGATCATGCGCCGCGCCACGCCGCCATGGGTCAGGAAGTTGCCGGCCAGGATGAAGAACGGGATCGCCATGATCTCGAAGTTCTCGATGCCGGTGAACAGCTTCAGCGCCACCGCCGTGACCGGCACTTCAGTCATCGTGAACAGGAAGGTCAGTACCGTCAGGCCGAGCGAGATCGAGATCGGCATGCCGGTCAGCATCAGCGCGAACAGCAGGATGAAGATGATGATGGCGTTCATGCTTTTTCTCCCGCGGTTTCTTCTTCCAGGCCTTCGACGTGGCCGTGGTCATGCTTGGGCAGGGCGCCGGTCTTGACGAATGTCCAGGCCACCTGCAGGAAGCGGAAGCACATCAGGTAGGAGCCGAGCGGCACCGCCAGGTAGACGATCCACATCGGGATTTCCAGGTCGGCCGAATGGGTGTCGGTGAACGACAGGTTGTAGACGAAGTACGCCCCGAGCGTACCGATAATGCCGGTAAACAGCGCGCCGGCCAGCAGGCCGAACACGATGAACTTGCCGCGCAGCGGCGTATCCATGCGGTTGATCAGCACGTCGACGCCGACGTGGATGCCGGTGCGCACGCCATAGGCGGCGCCGAACTTGGCCATCCACACGAACATGTAGATGCACAGTTCCTGTGCCCAGCTGGTGTTGAGCTTGATCAGCTCATCCTGCAGCCAGTGAATCTCAATGCCGGAGGCATAGCGATGCACGACGGCCACGAACACCACCAGTGTGGCCGCGCCCATCAGGAACGCGATCAGCCATTCTTCCAAATGATCGAGAACTTTCATGAGTCCCTCTGTTTAAAAAAGGCCGGTTCGCACCGGCCTTTCTCGATTGCGGATCTCCGTTGCCGGAGGTGGATCAATAGCCGAGGGCCTTCGATTCCTTGTTGACGGCTTCGATCAGATCCTTGCCGATGCGGCTTTCCATCTGCTTCTGCACCGGTGCCAGCGCCTTGCGCCATTCGGCCTTCTCGGCGTCGGTCAGGTTGTAGACGGTGGTCTTGCCGGTCTTCTTGACGGCGTCCATCGAGGCATCGTTTTCCTGCTGCGCGATGGCGTTGGCGTACTTGGTGGCGTCCTTCATCGCGCCTTCCAGCGCGGTGCGGATGTCGGCCGGCAGGCCGTCCCAGAACTTCTTGTTGACGATCACCGCGTAGCCCAGGTAGCCGTGATTGGACATCGTCACGTGGCTCTGCACTTCGTTCATCTTCTGCGTGTACAGGTTCGACGGCGGGTTCTCGGTGCCGTCGACGACACCGGTCTGCAACGCCTGGTAGACCTCGGAGAACGCCATCACCTGCGGGTTGGCGCCGAGCGCGCGCATCTGGGCGTCGAGCACCTTGGACGACTGGATGCGCATCTTCAGGCCCTTGAAGTCGGCCGGATGGTGCAGCGGCTTGTTGGCCGACATCACCTTGAAGCCGTTATCCCAGTAGGCCAGACCGGTGATGCCCTTCGATTCCAGCTTCTGGAACAGGCCCTTGCCGATCGGACCTTCGGTGACGCGGTACAGCACGTCCTTGCTCGGGAAGATGTACGGCAGGTCGAACACCTCGAATTCCTTCACGCCCAGCGGACCGAACTTGGCCAGCGACGGTGCCAGCATCTGCACCGCGCCCAGCTGCAGCGCTTCCATTTCTTCCTTGTCCTTGTACAGCGTGCTGTTCGGGTAGACCTCGACCTTGACGCGGCCGTTGGTGGCCTTTTCCGCCAGTTCCTTGAAGCGCTCGGCGCCCTTGCCCTTCGGCGTGTCGGTCGCGACCACATGGCTGAACTTGATGACGATCGGCGCCTGCGCATAGGCGATCGGGGTAATCAGCGCGGCGGCGGACATGGCCAGCAGCATGCTCTTGAGTTTCATGCGTGTCTCCTGTGGAAATGAGAGGAAATAGGTTGGTATCACCCGGGGCGTATTCTGCTCAGTAGGGATGCATCCAGGCAACTGTGGATAACCACAATCGGCGCCGCGCTCGGTTACACTGCGCGTCATGTCCGCCCCCGCGCCCGGCGCCGCCGTCCGCCGCCCGTTTCCATTTCGTCTACAGCTGCCGCCGCGCAAGCAGGCGTGGCGCTGGCTGCTGCCGATCCTATTGGTATTGCTGTTCCTGTCGGTGCTGCTGTGGCTGCCGTGGCAGGCGCGGCAGATGGAAGCCAACGAGCGGCGCGAGCAGCTGATCGCCGACACGCTGTGGGTCGAGCAGACGATACGCTTCCAGCTCGGGCGCGACGAAGCCAGCATCCGCCTGCTCGGCTCGGAACTGGCCAGCGGCGCCCTGTCGCGCACCATGTTCGTCGAGCGCGCCACCTCGCTGTTGCGCAACAACCACGAGCTGTACCGGCTGGTGTGGCTGGACGCCGCCGGCCATTCGCTGGCGTCGACGCTGCACGCGCCGATGACGCAGGACGATCTGTCGCTGCCGTCGCGCGCCACCGCGCAGCATGCGCGCGAAATCCGCACCCCGCTGTACGCGGCGGCGGCGCCGCCGCCCGGGCTGCCGGGGCCGATGCTGCTGGACTTCCACGTGCCGCTTTACCATGACGGCCACTACGTCGGCAGCGTGGTCGCCAGCTATACCGCGACCGGCATCCTGAACGAAATGGTGCCGTGGTGGTTCGCGCAGGACAACGAGATCGCGCTGACCGACAGCGAGGAAAAACTGATCGCCAAGCGCAATGCCGGCGGCAGCGGCCGCAGCGTCTACACCTACAGCCGCGACCTGGAATTGCCAGGGCTGACGCTGACGCTCTACACCAACAGCGTCAAGAGCGCGCCCAACCTGCTGCCGAACCTGCTGGTCGGCTCGGTGGTGGCGCTGTCGCTCGGCCTCTTGTGGAGCCTGTGGGCGCTGTGGCGCGACATCAGCCGGCGGCAGGCGGCCGAAGACGCGCTGCGCAAGCAGGCGACCTTCCGCGCGGCGATGGAAAACTCGCTGGTGACCGGCATGCGCGCGCGCGACCTGGAGGGGCGCGTCACCTACGTCAACCCGGCCTTTTGCCGGATGGTCGGCTTCGGCCCGGAGCAGCTGGTCGGGCGCGTGCCGCCGATGCCGTACTGGGCGCCGGAGGCGATGGACGAATTCGAGGACCGCCTCGAGCTGGTGCTGGCCGGCAGCAACACGCCGCAGTTCGAAACCGTATTCCTGCGCGCCGACGGCGTGCGGGTGCCGGTGCTGGTGTTCGAATCGCCGCTGGTCGACGATTCCGGCCGCCAGACCGGCTGGATGGCGTCGATCCTCGACATCACCGACCGCAAGCGGGTCGAGGAGCTGAACCGGATGCAGCAGGAAAAGCTGCAGGCCAGCGCGCGCCTGGCCAGCATGGGCGAGCTGGCGTCGACGCTGGCGCACGAGCTGAACCAGCCGCTGGCGGCGATTTCCAGCTACACCACCGGCGCCATCAACATGCTGCGCGGCGGCGCGGTCGATCCGGCGCGGCTGCAGCCGGCGCTGGAAAAGGCCAAGCTGCAGGCCCAGCGCGCCGGCCACATCATTCGCAGCGTGCACGAGTTCGTCAAGCAGCGCAAACCGCAGCGCGAGCCGGTGCAGATCGCCGCGCTGGTCAAGAACATCATCCCGCTGATCGAACTGCAGGCGAGTCAATTCTTCGTCGCTATCCAGACAGAAATCGCGCCGCGGCTGCCGCCGGTGGCGGCCGACCGCGTGCTGCTGGAACAGGTGCTGCTGAACCTGACCCGCAACGCCATCGAGGCGATGCAGGACGTGCCGCCGGAGCGGCGCGTGCTGCGCATCGCCGCCGCGCTAGAGAGCGCGGATGGCGCGCGCCAGATCAGCGTCGCGGTGATCGACCACGGCCACGGCATTCCGCCGGAAGTGCGCGAGCACCTGTTTTCGTCATTCTTTTCGACCAAGGCGGAAGGGATGGGGATGGGGCTGAACATCTGCCGCACCGCGATCGAATTCCACGGCGGCACGCTGTCGCATGCCGACAATCCGGGCGGCGGTACAATTTTCACCTTCACGCTGCCGGCCCTGAACCGCGGTTAGGAGAGAGACCAGCCATGCTGCACATCGTCGACGATGAAGAAGTGATCCGCGATTCGCTGGCCTGGCTGGCGCAGTCGCGCCAGATCGCCGCGTTCGCCTACGCCAGCGGCGCCGACTTCCTGACCGCAATACAGAATCTCCACCAGTTCGACGCCGCCGGCGAATGCGTATTGCTGGACGTGCGCATGCCGGGCGTGTCGGGCGTCGCGCTGTTCCACCAGCTGCAGGCGCGCGGCCTGACCGGGCGGCTGCCGGTGATCTTCCTGACCGGCCACGGCGACGTGCCGATGGCGGTCGACATGCTGAAGAACGGCGCCTTCGATTTTTTCGAAAAGCCGTTCAACGACAACAAGCTGATGGACCGCGTCGAGGAAGCGCTGGCCGCCTCGCGTGCGGCCGGCGCCGCCGCCGAAGTGCAGGCGCGGCTGGTGTCGCTGTCGCAGCGCGAGCGCGAAGTGCTGGACCTGGTCCTCGAAGGCAAGATGAACAAGGTGATCGCCGACCAGCTCGGCATCAGCATGCGCACCGTCGAAGTGCACCGCGCGCACATCTTCGACAAGATGAACGTCAAGACCGCGGTCGAGCTGGCGCGGCTGCTGAAGTAGCGCCTGCGCATATACTCCCCAGACACCCGATCTGTGCCGGAGAGTTTCCCTCCGCCTTCAACACATACTCCCAATTTAGGCCGCGAGCGCCGCAGCCGGGATTGCGCCAGATCAGGAAACCGGTCGGCCGCCGTCCCGACGGCGGCGGTGCGTGCTAGTGTCGGTGCATCGCCCCGCACTTCAGAAGCGCTCCATGGACAGTCCCGACCGCAGCACCGCGCCCAGCCGCCGCTGGCAGATCGCCTGGGGCGTCTTGCTGATCGTCGCCGGCATCCTAGCGATCCTGATGCCCGGCATCGCCGCGCTGGCGACCGCGCTGGTATTCGGCTGGGTGCTGCTGCTGGCCGGCGGCTTCGAACTGGCGTACGCGATCCAAACCCGGCAGCACGACGGCTTCGGCTGGAAGCTGGCGGCGGCGATCCTGACGCTGCTGCTCGGCCTCGGCATTTTGATCGTGCCGCTGGCTGGCGTCGCGTCGCTGGCGCTGTTGGTCGGCGCCTTCTTGTTTGCCGGCGGCGTCGCCCGCGTGGCACTGGCGTTCCGGCTGCGGCCGGGGCACGGCTGGGGCTGGGTGCTGTTCGACGGCGTGCTGTCGATCTTGCTGGCGATCCTGATCGCGATCGGCTGGCCGCTCAGTTCGCTGGCGGTGATCGGCCTGTTGACCGGCTTTTCGCTGCTGTCGTCGGGATTCTGGCGGATCGCGCTGGCGCGGCGCTTTTCGCCCTGAAGCGGGCGAACACATACTCCCCGCCATGGGCGCCCAAGCCGCGCAGAACCTCTCCACAAATTCGACATACTCCCGGATGAAGATGGCGACGCGACGCCGCGCTAGCCCTCGCGCTGCTCCTCTTCCTCGACCGTCAGCACCGCTTCCGGTGTGATTTCCAGCCGCGCGCGCGGGATCGGCTCGCCGCTGGCGTCGGAGCGGCCATAGCTGCCTTCGTCGATCTTCTTCAGCGCGCGGTCGATCTGGCGCAGGCGGCGTATGTCGGCGTCGTACCGCGCCTGCCGGATCTCGCCCTGCGCGAGGTCTTGCGCGCGCTCTTCCAGTTCCGGGCTGTCGCGGCCGTGCGTTTCCTGGTAGTCGCGCGCATCGCGTGTGCGCTCGCCCTCCTCGCCCACCAGCTCGGCGCGCAGCGCCTGCAGCCGCTGCCGCTGGCGCTCGATGAAGGCCGGCTCCAGCGCCGTCTCCGGCCCCTGCCCGGGCGGCTCAGTCGGCACGGCTTCCCCGGCCGGTGCCGGCGGTTCCACGCCTTCGACCACCGCGTCGTAGGTGTCGTCCTCGGCGTCGTGCGCGTGGCCGATCGCCGCCAGCAGGCCCGGCGTCAGCCGGCTGCGATCGAGGATCACCTTGCCGTCCTGGACCTCCTTCACCGCCACCAGCGGGACCGTGAAATCGCCGGCATTTTCGACATAGACCAGCAGCTCCGGCCGGCCGCCCGCAACGATGCCGCGCACCGAGCCGATGCCGGCCTCGCCATCGGAAACGAACACCATCCAGCCTTCGCGGATCATTTCCTCCATATTCATGACGGCCTCCGGCGCCGCGCGCTCAATGTCCGGCCTCGCCCTGGCGGCCGGCCTCGAACAGGAACCAGACGCGGCGCTCGGTCTCGTCGATCCAGTTCTCGATCAGGCTGGCGGTGGCGAGGTCGTCGTGCTCGTCGCAGACGCCATGCGCCCCGCGCAACGCGGCGGCGAGCGCCTTGTTGTCTTCGCGCAGTTCGGCCAGCATGTCCTGCGGTGTCACGTATTCGGCGTCGTTGTCGGGCACGCGCTGCAGCCGCGCGATGTGGCCGATCGAACGCAGTGTCACGCCGCCCAGCTTGCGCACGCGCTCGGCGATCGGGTCGGTCATTGCATACAGCTCGGCACCCTGCTCGTCGAGCAGCAGGTGGTAGTCGCGGAAATGCGGCCCGCTCATGTGCCAGTGGAAATTCTTGGTTTTCAGATACAGCGCGAACACGTCGGCCAGCACCGCGTTCATCGCACCGGTGATGTCGCGTACCGCGCTCTCGTCGAGGTCGGACGGCGTGTGCAGCGGCGCGCGCTGCCGTTGGGCGACGGCGCCCTTGGCCGTCATCGCGGGTTTGCTCATGATCTGCTCCTGGAAGATGGGTTGCCGGAAAAAACAGGAAGAAGGGGCGCCGGTTTCAGGGAACCGCGCCGCCTCCGCGGCCAAGCGGCCGCCGGCGGCCGGATCGATCCATTCTAGGTGGCGCCGAATGGCCGCCGTTTGCGCCGCCACAAGCCGACGATGCGCGGCAAATCCCGATAAAATGGCCGCCCCGGCCAGCGCGGCCACGCCCAGCCTGCCGCGCGAAACAAGAAGCCCGCATGAGCATCGCCACCATCCTGTTCCCCGATTTCTCGCTGATCCTGTTCGGTTTCATCCTCTATCGCAGCACCCGCTGGGGGGCCGATTTCTGGACCGGCCTGGAAAAGCTGGTGTACTACGTGCTGTTTCCGGCGCTGCTGTTTCTTTCGACCGCGCGCGCGCCGCTGGATTTCGCCAGCACCGGCAATCTGCTGGTGGTCGCGCTGGCGGTCACCGGCGCCGGCATCGCGCTCGGCTGGCTCGGCAAGCCGCTGTTCCGCCCGGGGCCGATGATCTTCGAGTCGGGCGTGCAGACCGCGTTCCGCTTCAATTCCTACATCGCCTTCGCGGTCGCCACGCGGCTCGGCGGCGAACACGCGACCTCGCTGATGGCGCTGATCGTCGGCTTCACCGTGCCGCTGTGCAACGCCGCCGCGGTGCACGCGCTGGTGCACAAGAGCGGCGGGCTGTGGAAGGGCCTGCTGCAAAACCCGCTGCTGCTGGCGACCTCGGCCGGCATCCTGTTCAACCTGGCCGGGCTGCAGGTGCCGGAACTGGCCGGCGCGATCCTGGCGCGACTGGGCAATTCGTCGATCGCGCTCGGCCTGATCATGGTCGGCGCCGGCCTGCGGCTGTCCGGCCTGCACGAAGCCAAGGCGATCTCCGTCTGGTTCTTGGCCGTCAAGCTGCTGGCGCTGCCGGCGCTGGCCTACGCGCTCGGCCGCTGGCTGGCGCTGCCGCCGCTGCAGCTGCGCATCGCGGTGATGTTCTGCGCGCTGCCGACCGCGTCGTCCGCCTACGTGCTGGCCACCCGCATGGGCGGCAACGGCCCGGTGGTGGCGTTCCTGATCTCCGGCGGCACGCTGCTGTCGGTGCTGACGCTGCCGTTCTGGCTGGCGCTGGTGCAGTAGGGCGCCGACCGGCTGCGCGTCAGTGCTGGGTGACGGTGCCGCGCCAGGCCCCGGTCTCGCGCCCGCGGCTCTCCAGCATTTCCTTGAAGCGCTTCAGCGTGCGCCTGGCCTGCATGCGCACCAGGCCGATCGCGTCGCCGATCTTTTCATCGACGCTGCGCGGCGTGTAATCCATCTGCAGCATGACGCGGGTGCGGTCGTCCGAAATCTTGTGGAAGGTCACCACGCCGGCGCTCTGCGCGCCGCTGACGCTGCGCCAGGCAATCCGCTTGTCGGGAATCTGCTCGGTGATTTCGGCATCCCATTCCTGCTCCTTGCCGGCCACCTCGGCACGCCAGTGCAGGTGACGGTCGTCCAGTTGCCGCACCTCGCGCACGTTGTCCATGAACTTCGGAAAATCCTCGAACTGCGTCCACTGGTTGTAGGCAACCTGGACCGGCAGCTCGACTTCGATCGATTCTTCGATCGTCGATTCCGTATCGGCGCCGCGCGATTTGAGATACTTCTTCGAGAGCAATACCCCGGCGGCTGCCACAGCGGCCACTGTCACGATTCGATTCAACATGTGAGTTCCCTCCGATCAAGTTCGCCGGCGTAAAAAAACAGCCCGGAAAATCCGGACCATTGCCGGCGGGTGTAGCGACGGCCGCGCCGCCGCCGTTGCGCCCAGGCGTCACACCGTTTGCCGGATGCAGTAAGAGTGACCGCCGCCATTGGCATCTAGTTCACTTGGTACCGGCGCGGCGAGCCGGCGCGATCCTTGCGTGGCGCAAGCGGCGGGCGCGGCGCGCCCTTGCGAACCGACATGGAAAACCCTTCTCCCCTGTATGACTGCGTCATCGTCGGCGGCGGCCCGGGCGGCCTGTCCGCGGCGATCTACCTGGCACGCTTTCGCCGCTCGGTGCGATTGATCGACGACGGCAACAGCCGCGCGGCGCAAATCCCGCTATCGCGCAACTACCCGGGCTTTCCGGACGGGATCGCCGGCACCGAGCTGCTGCAGCGGCTGCGCGCGCAGGCGGCGCGCTTTGGCGTGCGGCCGACCGCCGGTACCGTAACGCGCCTGGAAAAGCTGGAAAACGGAGAATTTCTTACACACTTCGACGGCGCCGCACTGCGCTCAAAAACGCTGATGCTGGCCACCGGACTGGCCGACGTCGAGCCCGACATGCCGGAAATCCGCGAGGCGATCCGGCTCGGACGGATCCGCTACTGCCCGATCTGCGACGGCTATGAGGCGGCCGGCAAGAAGGTCGCGGTGATCGGCCACGGCAGCCATTGCGTGCGGGAAGCGGCCTTCATCCGCCATTTCACCGACGACCTGACGATCCTGACGCTGGGCCGTCCGCTGGATTTGTCGCCGGCGCAGCGCGCGCTGCTGGATGAGCGCGGCATCCGCGTCGTCGACGAGCCGGTCGCCGAGATCGCGCTCGACGGCGACCAGATCGAGGCGCTGCGCATGCGAAGCGGCATCAGCCACCGCTTCGACACCATCTATTCGATGCTCGGCACGAGGGTGCGCTCGGAACTGGCGAAGGCGCTCGGCGCCCGCTGCGACGCCGACGACAACCTGGAAGTCGATGCCCACCTGCAGACCACGATCGCCGGGCTGTACGCGGTCGGCGACGTCGCCAGCGGCCTGAACCAGATCAGCG
>JBAUJK010000036.1:0-2159 GCA_049683695.1 Burkholderiaceae bacterium | reverse complement strand
GCCGCCGGCCGCACCACGCCGCCGCGCCGCCCCGGCGCACCCCTGTCGTTCCACCGTCACCCATATCGCAGATATCCGATGAAACCCTCCATGCTCGCCAAACTCGACCAGCTCACCGAGCGCATGGAAGAGCTGAACGACCTTTTGATGCAGGAAAACGCCACCGCCGACATGGACAGCTATCGGCGGCTGACGCGCGAGCACGCCGAGCTGCAGCCGCTGGTGGCGCTGTACGGCGACTACCGCGGCGCCGGCGCCGACCTGCAGGCGGCGCAGCAGATGCTGTCCGACCCGGAGATGAAGGAATTCGCGCAGGACGAGATCGGCGCCGCGCGCGAACGCATGGAGGCGCTGGAACTCGACCTGCAGAAGATGCTGCTGC
Source organism: Burkholderiaceae bacterium (assembly GCA_049683695.1). GTDB lineage: Bacteria > Pseudomonadota > Gammaproteobacteria > Burkholderiales > Burkholderiaceae_D > DATJCV01. The sequence continues at coordinate 1,777 of JBAUJK010000036.1, read as the reverse complement.
CGAAGGATCCGAACGACGAGCGCAACATCTTCCTCGAAATCCGCGCCGGCACCGGCGGCGACGAGGCGGCGCTGTTCGCCGGCGACCTGCTGCGCATGTACACCCGCTTCGCCGAGCGCCAGCGCTGGCAGGTCGAGATGGTGTCGGAATCGCCGTCCGAGATCGGCGGCTACAAGGAAGTGATCGTGCGCGTGGTCGGCCACGGCGCCTATTCGAAGCTGAAGTTCGAATCCGGCGGCCACCGCGTGCAGCGGGTGCCGGAGACCGAAGCGCAAGGCCGCATCCACACATCGGCCTGCACGGTGGCGGTGATGCCGGAGGCGGACGGGGTCGGCGAAGTCCAGATCAACCCGTCGGAAATCCGCATCGACACCTTCCGCGCGTCCGGCGCCGGCGGCCAGCACATCAACAAGACCGATTCTGCAGTGCGCATCACCCACCTGCCGACCGGCATCGTGGTCGAATGCCAGGACGACCGCAGCCAGCACAAGAACAAGGCGCAGGCGCTGTCGGTGCTGGCGGCGCGCATCAAGGACGTGCAATTGCGCGAACAGCAGTCGCAGGAAGCGGCTACCCGCAAGTCGTTGATCGGCTCGGGCGACCGCAGCGAGCGCATCCGCACCTATAATTTCCCGCAGGGCCGGATGACCGACCACCGGATCAACCTGACCCTGTACAAGCTCGACTTCATCATGGACGGCGACCTGGAAGAACTGACCAACGCGCTGGCCGCCGAGCACCAGGCCGAACTGCTGGCGGCGCTCGGCGAAAGCATGGGATGATCGTGCGCCGCCACCCACTCGCAAGGAAACGATGAAAACCGCCAAACCCATCCTGCTGATGATCGCCATCGTGTCGCTGGCGCTGCTCGGCTACGCGCTCTATCTGCAGCACGTGCAGAACATGCTGCCCTGCCCGCTGTGCATCATCCAGCGCTACCTGTTCGCGCTGCTGGCGATCGTCTGCCTGATCGCGGCGCTGCTGCCGGCCGGTGCCGCCCGCGTCGGCGCCGCCGCGCTGGGCTTTTTGACCGCCGTCGGCGGCGCCGGCACCGCCGGCTGGCACATGTGGGTGCAGGCGCACCCGGCGATTTCCTGCGGCATCGACCCGCTGGAAACGGCGTTGAACACCTTCCCCACCGCCACCCTGCTACCGTTCCTGTTCAAGGCCGACGGCCTGTGCAGCGCCGGCTATGCGCCGATCCTCGGGCTGTCAATCCCGCAATGGTCGTTCGCGTGGTTCGCACTGTTCACGCTGGCGCTGGCGGCGCTGCTGTACCGCCGCAGGCGCTGATCGGTCTTGCGATACAGGGAGTATGCACTGATTTCGGCCGCATGGCGCCCGACATAGAAAGTCCGCAAGGGGAGTATATGACTTCTCCCGGGTTTGCGCCGATTGCCGCCGGTACCCGGATCGATACGCTGCTGCGGCATGCGCCGCTCGATCCGCTGGAAATGCGCATCCTGCTCGGCCACGCGCTGCACTTGACGCGCGTGCAGCTGATCACCCAGTCCGAACGGCAATTGACCGCGATGGAGGCCGCAGCGCTGACAGCGCTGCTGCGTCGGCGCCAGGCCGGCGAGCCGATCGCCTATCTGGTCGGCACGCGCGAATTCTTCGGGCTGGCCTTCGACGTCACGCCGGCGGTGCTGATCCCGCGCCCGGAAACCGAGCTGCTGGTCGATCTGGCGCTGCAGCGCGCCGCACAGGGCGCGCGCGTGCTGGACCTCGGCACCGGCTCCGGCGCGATCGCGGTGGCGCTGGCGCACGCACGGCC
>JBAUJK010000035.1:0-6318 GCA_049683695.1 Burkholderiaceae bacterium | reverse complement strand
CGCCGACACCGCCGCCAGGAACCGCGCGCTGCTCCTGATCGCCGCCGCGATCCGGCGCGACGCCGGCGCGCTGCGCGAAGCCAACCGCCAGGACATGGAAGCGGCCCGCGCCAACGGCCTGGCGCCGGCCATGCTGGACCGCCTGGCGCTGTCGGACCAGGCGATCGCCACCATGGCCGAAGGGCTGGAGCAGATCGCCGCGCTGCCGGACCCGATCGGCGAAATCTCGAACATGAAGTACCGGCCGAGCGGCATCCAGGTCGGCCAGATGCGCGTGCCGCTGGGCGTGATCGGCATCATCTACGAGGCGCGGCCGAACGTGACGGTGGACGCCGCGGGCCTGTGCATCAAGAGCGGCAATGCGACGATCCTGCGCGGCGGGTCGGAAGCGATCCATTGCAACCAGGCGCTGGCGAAGCTGGTGCAGGAAGGCCTGGCCGGCGCCGGCCTGCCGGCCGAAGCGGTGCAGATCGTCGACACCACCGACCGCGCCGCGGTCGGCGCGCTGATCTCGATGCCGCAGTACGTCGACGTCATCGTGCCGCGCGGCGGCAAGGGCCTGATCGAGCGCCTGATGCGCGAATCGAAGGTACCGATGATCAAGCACCTGGACGGCATCTGCCACGTCTACATCGACGACGCCGCCGACCTCGACAAGGCGCAGACGGTCGCCTTCAACGCCAAGTGCCACCGCTACGGCACCTGCAACACGATGGAAACGCTGCTGGTGGCGCGCGCGATCGCGCCGGCCATCCTGCCGCGGCTGGTGAAGCTGTACGCACAGCAGGAGGTCGAACTGCGCGCCGACGACGAGGCACGCGCGCTGTTGGCCGGCTATGAACGGCTGACGCCGGCCACCGAAGAAGACTGGCGCACCGAGTACCTGGCGCCGGTGCTGGCGGTGAAGATCGTTGCCGACATCGACGAAGCGATCGCGCATATCAACACCTATTCGTCGCAGCATACCGACGCCATCGTCACCGAAAACCATACGCGCGCGATGCGTTTCCTGCGCGAGGTCGATTCGGCGTCGGTGATGATCAATGCATCGACCCGCTTCGCCGACGGCTTCGAATACGGCCTCGGCGCCGAGATCGGGATTTCCAACGACAAGCTGCACGCGCGCGGCCCGGTCGGGCTGGAAGGACTGACCTCGCTGAAGTACGTGGTGTTCGGCAACGGCCAGGCGCGGCAGTAAATCAAACTCGCGATTCATCACAAGGAAAAACGCATGCTCTGGGTCAAGTCGCTGCACCTGCTGTTCATCGTCTCCTGGTTCTCCGGCCTGTTCTACATGCCGCGCATCCTGGTCAACCTGGCCGAGGAAAGCGACGCCGCCGCCACCGAGCGGCTGATCCTGATGGCGCGCCGGCTGTACCGCTTCATGTCGCTCTTGGCGGTACCGGCGGTCGCCTTCGGACTGTGGCTGTGGCTCGGTTACGGCATCGGCAAGGGCCCGGGCAACGGCTGGCTGCACGCCAAGCTGCTGCTGGTGCTGCTGGTGATCGGCTACCACCACGCCTGCGGCTCGCTGTTGAAGAAGTTCGAGCATGGACGCAATGCCCGCAGTGCCAAGTGGCTGCGCTGGTTCAATGAAATCCCGGTGCTGCTGCTGCTGGCGATCGTGATCCTGGTGGTGGTCAAACCTTTCTGACGGAGGCCGCGATGAGCAAGACCTGCAGCTACTATTTCGCACCGCATTCGACCTGGGCCTACATCGGCCACCAGCGCTTCGCCGCGCTGGTCGAGAAATACCGCGTCCGGGTCGAGGTCAAGCCGTGCAACCTCGGCAAGATCATGAGCGTGTCCGGCGGCCTGCCGCTGGCCAAGCGCGCGCCGCAGCGGCAGGCCTACCGGCTGGCGGAAATGCGGCGCTGGGCGGAATTCCTGCAGTTGCCGATCAAGCTGCAGCCGACCTACTTCCCGCCGCAGCCGGACCTGGCGGCCAGGACCCTGATCGCCGCCCAGTTGGCGCACGGCAGCGCCGCCGCGCTGGAACTGGCCGGCGCGATCATGCGCGCGCTCTGGGTCGAAGACAAAAACATCGGCGACGCCGCCACGCTGGAAGCCATCGCCGGCGCCCACGGGCACGACGGCCGCGCGCTGCTGCAGGCCGCGGCCGGCACCAGCACCGAGGCCGAGTACCAGCGCAATACCGACGAAGCGATCGCCGCCGGCGTGTTCGGCTCGCCCTGGTACGTGGTCGACGGCGAAGGCTACTGGGGCCAGGACCGGCTCGATTTCGTCGAGCGCGCGCTGGCGCAGCAGGCCACGTAATCGTACCGGCCAGTCGACGCTCGATTGGCCACCGTCCCGGCCATGGTCGGGATGATGCAAACCTGGACGGCGCTCGGCGCCGCACAGGATTTTTGACCACCACCGGCGCCGCCGACGCGCCGGCTAACGGATAAAGGGTTCCCCATGCCGCAATTCCACTCCTATTTCTGCCCCTGCCCGCGCGGCCTGGAAGCGGCGCTGGCCGAGGAGCTTGGCGAAATCGCCGCCGCCGGCGCGACGCTGAAGGTCCACAACCAGGTGCCGGGCGGCGTCCACTGTTCCGGCTCGCTGGCGGACGCGATGCGCGTCAACCTGCATTCCCGCATCGCCTCGCGCGTGCTGCTGCGCATCGCCCAGGCCGGCTACCGCAATGAAAACGACGTCTACGACCTGGCGCTGGCGGCGCACTGGGAAGAATGGTTCGACGTACACCATACGATCCGCATCGACGTCACCGCGATCAAGTCGCCGCTGAAGAGCCTGGAATTCACGACGCTGAAGATCAAGGACGCGGTCTGCGACCGCTTCCGCGACCTGTGCAACAGGCGGCCGTCGGTCGATACCAAGACGCCCGACATGCGCATCGTCGGCTTCCTCGATGCCCACAACTTCACGCTCTACCTGGACACGTCCGGCGAAGCGCTGTTCAAACGCGGCTGGCGGCTGGAAACCGGCGACGCGCCGCTGCGCGAGAACCTGGCGGCCGGGCTGCTGCGGGTAGCCGGCTGGCAGCCGGGCATGGCGCTGCTGGACCCGATGTGCGGCTCCGGCACCATCCTGATCGAGGCGGCGCAGACGCTGGCCGGCATTCCGCCTGGCGCAAAGCGCGCGTTCGCGTTCGAAAAGTTCAAAAACTTCGACGCCGGGCAGTGGCAAGCGATCAAGGCCAGCGTCCGGCCGAACCCGGCGCCGGCGGCACCGACCATCTTCGGCAGCGACATTTCCGGTGACATGGTGGCGATCACGCGTAAGAACCTGAACCTGGCCGGCATCCCGTTCGAAGTGCCGTTAAAGCAGATCGAGGCGCAGGAGATCAGGCCGCCGGAACTGCCGCCGGGAACGCCGGCAATGATCGTCACCAACCCGCCGTATGGCGAGCGCATCGGCGTGCGCGGCGACGCCGCGCTGCCGACCGAGGAATTGTTCGCCGCCTTCTTCAGCGCCTTCGGCAGCACGCTGAAGCAACGCTTCGCCGGCTGGCAAGTGTTCTTGTTCTCGGCCGACCTCGGGTTGCCGAAGCTGCTGCGGCTGAAGGAGTCGCGCAAGACACCGTTCTTCAACGGCGCGCTGGAATGCCGGCTGTTCCGCTTCGACATGGTGGCCGGCTTCAACCGCCGCCCGGCCAAGGCGCCAGCGCCGGACAACCCTTCCTGAGAACTCCTGCTGATAAACGCTGCTGACATGACGCTGTCAGCAGCGCCCCCGCATCATGCGCTCCATGCCATCCGGCAGATAACCAACAGGAGCGCAGCATGCACACGAAAATCAACTGGTTCGAAATCCCGTCCGCCGACTTCGCCCGCGCGGTGCGCTTTTACGAAACGGTGTTCGACACCATGCTGAAAAACGACAGCGCCAGCCGCCTGCCGATGGCGATCTTCACCGATGCAAACGGCGACGGCTTCGGCTGCGTGCTGCATGGCGACGGTTTCGTGCCGGGCGCAAACGGCCCGGTTCTGTACCTGGATGCAACGCCGTCGTTCGACGCCGTACTGGCACGCGTGCCACAGGCCGGCGGCCGCATCCTGCTGGACAAGATGGAACTGCCACGCAATCTCGGCTACGTCGCGCATTTTCTCGACAGCGAAGGCAACCGCGTGGCGCTGCACGCGCAACGCTAGCCGCGGCCGCCGATGCGCTGGACGGTGCCCGGCGCATTTGCCAGAATGGTCCGCATTTCAACCACACGACGGGAGTACCCATGATCCATCACGGCGGATGCCATTGCGGCCGCATCGCCTTCGAAGCCGAAGGCGAGCTGACGCAGGCGATCGAATGCAATTGCTCGCATTGCAGCAGGAAGGGCTATCTGCTGTGGTTCCTGCCGCGCGCGCAATTCCGGCTGAAGACGCCGCAGGCGGAACTGGCTTCCTACACCTTCAACAAGCACGTGATCCGGCACCAGTTCTGCCCGCACTGCGGCTGCGCGCCGTTCGCCTTCGGCACCGCGCCGGACGGCAGCGCCACCGCTGCGATCAACGTGCGCTGCCTGGAAGGCGTCGACCGCGCCGCCCTGAAGATCGTGCCGGTCGACGGCAAGAGCTTCTGAGCCGGCGCGGTCCGAATCTGCCACCGCGGCACCTGTCTGAAACCAAGGAGCATCGATGGATCCAAACGCATTCTTCTGGCAAATCCGGGAAGGGCTGCTGCCGCCGCCCCGGGCGGCGCAGACGCTGGGTATGCGCATACTCCGCGTCGATGCCGAGGCCGGCGTGCTGGAAGCCGACTTCGACGGCAAGGAAGACTTCACCAACCCGGCCGGCAACATCCAGGGCGGCTTCCTGACCGCGATGCTGGACGACGTGATGGGGCCGGCGCTGTCGGCCCAGCTGGCGGCCGGAGAGTTCGCTCCGACGCTGAACCTGAATGTCCAGTTCCTGGCGCCGGCCCGGCCCGGGAAGCTGCAAGGCACCGGCCGCGTGGTCAAGCGCGGCGGCGCGATCTGTTTCCTGGCCGGGGAACTGCACCAGCAGGGGATGCTCGTCGCCACGGCGACCGCAACCGCGGCGATCCGCAGGCTGCCATAGCGGCGTCGCCGACCGTCCGCCGCAACACCGATGCGCCGCGCCGACCGCCTGTTCCAGATCGCCCAGCACCTGCGCGCCCGGCGCCTGACCACCGCGCGCCAGCTGGCCGGCTGGCTGTCGGTGTCGGAGCGCACGATCTACCGCGACATCCGCGACCTGTCGCTGTCCGGCGTGCCGGTCGACGGCGAGGCCGGCGTCGGCTACCGGATCAAGCCCGGCTTCGACCTGCAGCCGCTGATGTTTTCGGCCGACGAAATCGACGCGCTGGTGATCGGCATGCGCATGGTGCAGGCCTGGGGCGGGCCGCAACTGGCGGCATCGGCGATGGCGGCGCTGGCCAAGGTGACCTTGGCGCTGCCGCGCGACAAGCGCGACTTCGTCGAAGCCAGCGCGCTGTTCGCGCCGCACCATCACATCGATCCGCTGCACGGCGCGCGGCTGGAGGCGATCCGCCAGGCGATCGGGCGCCGCCGCAAGCTGGTGCTCGACTATGCCGACGCCGATGGCCGGCCGTCGACACGCTGCGCGTGGCCGCTGGCGCTGTACTTCTACGGCGGCACCTGGCTGATCGCGGCCTGGTGCGAGATGCGCGCCGACTTCCGCTCGTTCCGGCTGGACCGGCTGCAGGCGCTGCAGGAAGCGCCCGGCGCCGGCTATCCGGACCAGCAGGGCCGGCGGCTGGCCGATTTCGTGCGCGCGGTACGCCGAAGCGCCGCGCCGCCGCCGTCGCGCGGAGTCTGACGCCGGCACGTCTCTTTTTTCAGCACTGCGGGCACCACCAGGTGCGCCGCGAGCGGCCATTGCGGCAACGCATCACGGTATAATCGCAGCCTTGCAAGCGGCGCCCAATGCCGCGCCTGCCGAGGCTTGTCACGATGGCCACGGCGCCCCGGCCGCGCGTGGGCCCGCTGCCCTTCTTCGTCGCCGATTCGTCACGTATGCCCAAGAAACCGTCTTCCAAGCCGATCGAAATCAAGATTTCCACCGTGGTCGCGGTATCCGCGATCCTGCGCTCGGCCGACCTGGCGCTGCTGGCGGCGGAACTGCAGCGGATGACCGGCGGCGTCGCCGATTTCTTCAACCATGAATTCACCGTGATCGATGTCGGCGCGCTGGACGAGGCGGCGCGCGCCGCGCTGGACTGGCCGGCCGTGACCGACCTGCTGCGGGCGGTGCGGCTGAATCCGGTAGCGGTGCGCAATGCGGCGCCGGACATGGAAGCGGCGATCGTCGCCCATGGCCTGGCACTGGACAGCGAAGTGCGCGAGCGCGCCACGCCCGAGCCGGCCCCGGC
>JBAUJK010000034.1:0-8773 GCA_049683695.1 Burkholderiaceae bacterium | reverse complement strand
TGCCGGCGCTGCCGCCGCTGTCGCTGTACGTCCATTTCCCGTGGTGCGTGCGCAAATGTCCCTACTGCGATTTCAATTCGCATGAAGTGCAGGGCAGTTTTCCGGAAGACGAATACCTCGATGCGCTGCGCGCCGACCTGGAAAGCGCGCTGCCGCTGATCTGGGGCCGGCCGGTCTACACCGTATTCATCGGCGGTGGCACGCCGAGTCTCTTGTCGGCCGCCGGTGTCGACCGCCTGCTGTCCGATCTGCGCACGCTGCTGCCGCTGGACGGCGCCGCCGAAATCACGCTGGAAGCCAATCCCGGCACCTTCGAGGCTGAAAAATTCAAGTCCTACCGCACCAGCGGCATCAACCGGCTGTCGATCGGCATCCAGAGCTTCGATTCGCAGCGGTTGCATGCGCTGGGTCGCATCCATGACGGCGCCGAAGCGCGCCGTGCGGTCGAGATCGCACAGGCGCATTTCGACAATTTCAATCTCGACCTGATGTATGCGCTGCCGTCGCAGACGCTAGAGCAGGCGCGCGAGGATCTGGAGACGGCGCTTGGTTTTACGCCGCCGCACCTGTCGCTGTACCACCTGACGCTGGAACCGAACACCTACTTCGCCAAGTACCCGCCGCCGCTGCCGGACGACGACGCCAGTGCCGAAATGCAGGAGATGATCGAGGAGCGCACCGCGGCCGCCGGCTACCATCACTATGAAGTATCGGCCTATGCGCAGACGGGCCGGCAGGGGCGGCACAACGTCAACTACTGGCGCTTCGGCGACTACCTCGGTATCGGCGCCGGCGCCCACTCCAAGATTTCCTTCCCGCACCGGATCGTGCGGCAGGTGCGCTACAAGCAGCCGCGGGCGTACCTGGACCACATGCGCAACGGCACCCAGATCCTCGAACAGGCGGAAATCGGCCGCGCCGATCTCGGCTTCGAATTCATGCTGAACGCGCTGCGCCTGACCGGCGGCTTCGAAGCGAACCTGTTCGCCCAACGTACTGGCCTCGCCATCAGCACGATCGAAAAGCAGCTGGACCAAGCGGAAGCGAAAGGGCTGCTGCGGCGCAACCACAGGACCATCGCGCCGACCGAACTCGGCAGGCGCTTCCTGAACGACCTGCAGCAGCTATTTCTGCACGCCTGACGTCTGGCACGGCGAGGTGCATGGGTATAATTCCGGCTGCGGCAAATTCGGCGCATGCCTGCCGAATCCCGTGATCTCCCTTCCCGGAGGTGTGGCCGAGTGGTTTAAGGCACTGGTCTTGAAAACCAGCGAAGGTTTGCGCCTTCCGTGAGTTCGAATCTCACCGCCTCCGCCAGAACATGGGCGCCTATGCCGGCGCCTGTCCCGGCGTTGCATCGACGATGCCGATGCTGACCTGATTGCGGCCGGCCGCCTTCGAGCGATAGAGCGCGGCGTCGGCGCGCTGCATCAGGCTTTCGAACGATTCCGATTCGCGCAGGATGGCGACGCCGATGCTGACCGTGTAGGCGTTGTCCGCGCCGTCGGCGTGCTGGGATGCCGCCTGCAGCGTCTGCCGCAGTCTTTCCGCCACTGCCAGCGCCGCCTCGCGGTCGGCGTTGCTGAGCAGGACGGCGAATTCCTCGCCGCCGATGCGGCCCAGGTAGTCGATGTTACGCAGTAGCGCCTCGCTCTTGCGCACGATGTCGATCAGCACCCGGTCGCCGGTGGCGTGGCCGAAGCGGTCGTTGACCTGCTTGAAATGATCGACGTCGATCAGCAGCAGCGCGATGTTGCTGCCGAGGCGGCGCGCGCGCGCCAGTTCGTGCTGCGCATGCTCGAAAAACGCGCGCCGCGACCAGGCGCCGGTCAGGAAGTCACGGTTGGCGGCGTATTCCGATTTCTGCATCATTGCGTCGTGCACCATCATCACGCCGCCCAGGGTCATGACCGGCATCACCAGCGTGCTGGCGGACAGGAACAGCAGGTTCCAGGCCGACGGCTGCAGCAGCGAAACAGGGATTTCCGGACCGGCGACGTACAGGACACCGCGAACCAGGTGGCCGCCGGCGACCGTGATGGCCATGGCGCCGGTAAACAGTACGGGGTAGCGCAGCAGCGCGGTCTTTCCGGACTTCAGCACCACCGGCGCGATGGCGCCGAACACGATGCCCTGGTACAGCGCCACGACCAGCGTGCGCAGCGCGAAAGAATCGATCCAGTAGTGGAACACCGCGACCACCGCCGTCAGCAGCGCGACGCCGGCCGCCAGCAGGGGCAGCGGCGCCTGACGGCCGAGGAAGCGGCAGAAGCCGAGCAGCAGCGCGGCGCTGGCGGCGGCGTTGACCGCGTTTGCCAGCTCATAGGCAGCCAGCGGCGGCAGGCTCTTGCCGAAGGCGTACAGGAAGAAGGCGGCGACTGCCAGAGCATTGACGGCGGTCCATTCGCGCACGCCCGGAATGGCGGTGCGCCACAGCGAGGACAGCACCAGCAGCATGATGATGCACAGGAAGGCGCCGATGACTAGAATGGTGAGCGTACTGCTGAACATGGCTGCGGAACGATGGTAGCAGGGCGCCGGACGCCGGCGTGAGGGAATGGGGACCAAGCGCGCAGCGCGCGCGGGATGGTTTCGATGTTGCCTATTGTAAAGTTTTTTGCCGAAAAAATATGCTATACAGCGACATAAATCGCGTATCGATTTAACAATTTGCCATCCAGGCGCCGCGTGGCGGGATCGGGAAGGAGTCCAATGAGAGGAGCCGGATTACCCATCGTGCTGATCGTGCTGGGCGGCGCCTGGCTGCTGAACAGCCTGCACTGGCTGCCGGACGTGCGCTGGCTGTGGATATTCGGCCTGGCGGGTGCCGGCGTGGCGATCCTGCTGCTGGACGGGGTGACCAAGTCGTCGGTGGTCAGCGGGCCGCTATTGATCCTGGCCGGGCTGATGACTTTCCTGCGCCAGTACCACGACCTTGGCTGGCGCTTCATCATCCCGATCATGCTGATCTGCTGGGGCGTCACGCTGTTGATCGCGCGCTCGCCGTCGATCCCGCCGGCGCGGCTGCGCCAGCATCACCTGCGCGGCGACGGCCGGCGCGAAGGGGATTCGGATGCCTGACCTGCTGTCTGCTTCGGCGCTGGCCGCCGGCCTGTCCTGGGCCAGCGGGCTGCGGCTGTACCTGGCGCTGTTCATTGCCGGCTGGTTCGGCCGGGTCGGCTGGCTGGAGCTGCCGCCGGCGCTGCAGGTGCTGCAGTCGCCGTGGGTGATCGGCATCGCCGGCGCGTTGGCAACGATCGAGTTCCTGGCCGACAAGGTGCCCGGCCTCGATTCGCTGTGGGATGCGGTGCACACCTTCATCCGCATTCCGGCCGGAGCCGTGCTGGCAGCTGCGGCGATGGGGCAGATGGCGCCGGAATGGACCGCGGTGGCGGCGCTGCTGGGCGGCACCGTGGCGGCCGGCGCGCATGCGACCAAGGCCGGCAGCCGGGCGCTGATCAACACCTCGCCGGAGCCGCTTTCCAACTGGACCGCGTCGGTTTCCGAGGAGATGGCGGTATTGGGCGGGTTGTGGGCGGCGTTCTTCCATCCGTGGCTGTGGTTCGCGCTGCTGGCGGTGTTTTTCCTGCTGGCGCTGTGGCTGCTGCCGAAACTGTGGCGCGGGCTGCGCTGGTTTTTCCGAAAGATGACTTCCTGATGCTGGCACAAGCAATGCGCATGATGCGACGCGACTGGCGCGCCGGCGAGCTCCATTTCCTGCTGCTGGCGCTGGTGGTGGCAGTGGCGGCGCTGTCGGCGGTCGGCTTCTTCATCGACCGGCTGGCGGCCGGCCTGCAGCGCGATGCCGGCCAGTTGCTGGGCGCCGACCTGGTGGTCAACGCCGACCAGCCGATCGATGCCGGCTGGCAGGCCGAGGCGTGGCGGCGCGGGCTGACGCTGGCGGAAACGGTGGCCTTTCCCAGCATGGCGATCGGCGCGGGCGACGACGCCCGTTCGCGGCTGGTGTCGCTGAAGGCGGTGTCGGCCGGCTATCCGCTGCGCGGCACCGTCAAGCTGCGCGCGCAGGCTCTCGACGCCGGCGCCGGCGACGTGACGGCGCAGGGCATCCCGGCGCCGGGCACGGTCTGGGTCGATCCCGACGTGCTGTCGGCGCTGGCGCTGGCGCCGGGGCAGAGCCTGCAACTCGGCGACGCGCACTTTCGCGTTGCCGGCGTGATCTCGGTCGAGCCGGACCGCGGCAGCGCCTTCATCAATTTCGCGCCGCGCGTGATGCTGGCCATGCCGGACCTGGCGGCGACGCAACTGGTGCAGGACGGCTCGCGCGTGACCTACCGGCTGCTGGTGGCCGGCCCGCCGCCGCAGGTGCGCGGCTTCCAGCAATGGGTGGAGGCGCGGATCGACGCGCAGCGGCTGCGCGGGGTGCGCATCGAATCGCTGGAATCGGGCCGGCCGGAAATGCGCTCCACGCTGGACCGCGCGCACCAGTTCCTGTCGTTGGTGGGCCTGCTGGCGGCGATGCTGGCGGCGGTAGCGGTGGCGATGGCGGCGCGCCGCTTTGCGCAGCGCCACCTGGATGCGTTCGCGATGCTGCGCTGCCTCGGCCTGTCGCAAGGCGAGGTGACGCGGCTGGTGCTGTACGAATTCCTGTTGCTCGGGCTGGCGGCCGGCGTGATCGGAGTCGCGCTCGGCTTCGGCGCGCATTTCGTGCTGCTGGAGTGGCTCGGCAGCCTGGTGGCGACGCGGCTGCCGCCGGCCGGCTGGCTGCCGGCGCTGCAGGGCATCGCGATCGGCCTCTTGCTGCTGGTCGGTTTCGCGCTGCCGCCGGTGCTGCAGCTACGCAACGTGCCGCACAACCGCGTGATCCGGCGCGAGCAGGAGCCGCCGAAGCCGCTGGCGCTGGCTACCTACGGCACCGGCATCGCCGCCTTTTCCGCGCTGCTGCTGTGGCAGGCCGGCGATCCGAAGCTGGGCTTTCTCACCGTCGCCGGCTTTCTCGGCGGCTTCGCGCTGTTCGCGCTGATCGGCTGGCTGGCGATCGGGACGCTGCGACCATTGCGCCGGCTGTCGGACGCCGCCGCCTGGCGCTTCGCGCTGACCGCGCTGCGGCGGCGGCCGGGCGCAACCGTGGTGCAGACCGTCGCCTTGGCGCTGGGGCTGATGTCGCTGCTGCTGCTGACGGTGGTGCGCGGCGACCTGATCGGCGCCTGGCAAGCATCGACCCCGGCCGATGCGCCGAACCGCTTCGTCATCAACATCCAGCCGGACCAGCGCGCCGGCGTGGTGGCGATGCTGCGCGACGACGGCGTGGCGGCGCCGCAGCTGTATCCGATGATCCGCGGCCGGCTGGTGCGCATCAACGACGTGGCGGTCGGCCCCGATACCTACCAGGACGAGCGCGCGCAGCGGCTGGTGAACCGCGAATTCAACCTGTCGACGATGCGCGATCTGCCGCCGCAGAACACCATCGTCGCCGGCCATTGGTACAACGACAGCAAGCCCGAAGCCTCGGTCGAGCAGGGGCTGGCCAAGACGCTAGGGCTGAAGCTGGGCGACCGCCTGCTGTTCGACGTCGGCGGCCAGACGGTGGAGGCGCCGGTGACCAGCCTGCGCGCGCTCGACTGGGGTTCGATGCGCGTCAATTTCTTCGTCATCATCAACCCGGCGGCGATGCGCGACATGCCGCAGACGCTGATCACCGCCTTCCACCTGCCGCCGGAAAAGGGCGCGCTGGGCGACGCGCTGACGCGCGCCTTCCCGAACCTGACCGTGGTCGACATCGGCAGCATCCTGCGCCAGATCCAGAGCGTCCTGGACCAGGTGATCCGCGCGGTCGAATTCCTGTTCCTGTTCACGCTGGCGGCCGGCGCGCTGGTGCTGTATGCGGCGCTGCTCGGCTCGCAGGAGGAGCGCATCCGCGAAGCCGGCCTGTTGCGCGCGCTGGGCGCCACCCGGCGCCAGCTGTCGCACGCGCAGTGGATCGAATTCGCGCTGATCGGCGCGCTGGCGGGCGTGCTGGCCGCCAGCGGCGCGGCGACGATCGGCTGGGCGCTGGCGCACTACGTGTTCCGCTTCGAATGGCATTTCAGCCCGCTGGTGTGGGCAGCCGGCGCCGCGGTCGGCATTGCCTGCGCCTTCGTCGGCGGCTGGATCGGCCTGCGCAACGTGCTGACGCAGCCGCCGCTGCAAAGCCTGCGCGATGGCTGATGTCTGGGAGATTGGGGAGTATGGCTGAATTTGCAAGGAAATTCGCCCGGTACGGACTACCTGTTAAGGGAGTATCCGTATGACCGGCGCTGCCGGTGTATCGACGCCAGGCCGCCATCGGGTATCATGAGCGCCATGCAACTCGAAGATTCTTCCGCACCTTCACTGTATGAACGCGTCGGCGGCGCGATTGCGCTACGCGAACTGGTCGATCGCTTCTACGACCTGATGGACCTGGAGCCGGAATTCGCCACTATCCGCGCGCTGCATCCGACCACGCTGGACGGCTCGCGCGACAAGCTGTACTGGTATCTGTCCGGCTGGATGGGCGGCCCCGATCTGTTCGTCGAGCGTTTCGGCCATCCGCGCCTGCGTGCGCGCCACCTGCCGTATGCGATCGGCAGCGTCGAGCGCGACCAGTGGCTGCGCTGCATGGCGTGGGCGCTGCAGGATCAGCAGATCGAGCCGGCGCTGCAGGAGCGGCTGATGCTGTCGTTCTACGAAGTCGCCGACTGGATGCGCAACCGCGCCGGCTAGCCGCCGTTTCCTTCCGTGGCGCCGCCGCGCCGCTTACCACCTTGCCGACACCGCCATGCCTTCCATTGAAATCATCATCCTGCTGCTGGTCGTCCTGCTGATCCTGGTCCTGCAGATCGTGCTGATGCTGCGCGGCGGCCGCGACAGCGGACTGGCAACGCAGCTGCAGCAGCTGCAGGCCGAACTGCAGCGCCAGCAGCACGACGCCGGCGAGCGCATCGAGCGCGAATTGCGCGCGCAGGTGCAGGGCACCGCGCAGGCGACGCGCCAGGAGCTCGGCGCCAACTTCGGCCAGTTCCAGCAGGCGCTGGCGGCGCAGCTTACGACAGTGGCCACCGTGCAGAACAACCAGATCGACGGCTTTGCGCAGCAACTGGCCAAGCTGACCGAAGCCAACAGCCGCCAGCTGGACGACATGCGCCAGGCGATCGGCCAGCAGGCGCAGGCGGCGCGCGCAGAGCAGGCGGCGTCGCTGGCGCGCTTCGGCGATGCGCTGGCACAGAATCTGAACGCGCTGACCGCTTCGAATGCCCAGCGGATCGACGGCTTCGCCCAGCAGCTGGTCAAGCTGAATCAGACCAATACCGAGCAGCTGGAGAGTATGCGTCAAAACATGAGCACTCACGCCCAGGCTGGCCGGGAGGAGCAGGCAGTATCCCTGAAGCGCTTCGGCGACACGCTGAACCAGGCGCTGGCGGCGCTGACCGAATCGAACGCCCAGCGGATGGCCGAGGTGCGCGCCACATTGGAAGCGAAAATCCGTGACCTGCAGCAGGACAACAGCCTGCGGCTGGAGGAAATGCGCAAGACCGTCGACGAAAAGCTGCATGCGACGCTGGAGCAGCGCCTCGGTGAATCATTCAAGCTGGTGTCCGACCGCCTCGACAAGGTGCACCAGGGGCTGGGCGAGATGCAGCAGCTGGCGATCGGCGTCGGCGACCTGAAACGGGTGCTGACCAACGTCAAGACGCGCGGCACCTGGGGCGAGGTGCAGCTGGAAATGTTGCTGGAACAGATGCTGACCGTCGACCAGTACGGCAAGAACGTCGAAACCGTGCCCGGCACCGGCGAGCGGGTCGAGTTCGCGATCAAGCTGCCCGGCAATGGCAACGGCGGCGACGGCCGGCCGGTGTGGATGCCGATCGACGCCAAGTTCCCGAAGGAGCAGTACGAGCGGCTGTGCGAAGCGGCCGAGCGCGCCGACCTCGACGGCGCCAACCTCGCCGCGCGCGAACTGGAGCGCGCGGTGCGGGTCGAGGCGAAATCGATCGCCGACAAATACCTGTCGCCGCCGCTGACCACCGATTTCGCGATCCTGTTCCTGCCGACCGAAGGGCTGTACGCCGAAGTGGTGCGCCGCCCCGGGCTGGCGGACGAACTGCAGCGCCTGCACCGGGTGTCGATCGCCGGGCCGTCGACGCTGTCGGCGCTGCTGAACAGCCTGCAGATGGGCTTTCGCACGCTGGCGCTGGAAAAGCGCTCGTCCGAAGTGTGGGAAGTGCTGGGCGCGGTCAAGACCGAGTTCGGCAAGTTCGGCGACGTGCTGACCCTGACCAAGAACACGCTGGAACGGGCGGCGAAAAACATCGAGCAGGCCGAAATGCGCAGCCGCCAGATGTCGCGCAAGCTGAAGTCGGTCGAGGCGCTGCCGGCCGAGGCGGCGCAGAAGCTGCTGGGCGCCAGCATCGATCTGAACGAGGATGCCGCCGACGCCTGATGCGGCATTGCATCGCTTCCTGACGCCAGCTTGCGGCATGCCGCCGGCATGCTAGAGTGCCGGCCACGCGCCAGCCCGGCGAGCGAACAGGGAGGAAACACCGTCATGCGGTACATCGGCATCATCGCCGTCGCCGGCATCCTGGCCGGCCTGGGAGCGCAAGCCCGCGCCGACAGCAATCCATTGTGCATTCCCGGCGCGGCGGTCAGTGTGCTGTCGGCCGGCCAGTGGTATCCGGCCAAGGTGCTGCAGGGGCCGGATGCGTCCGGCACCTGCCTGGTGTCCTACGACGGCTATGGTTCGAACTGGGATGAATGGGTCAACGCGCGCCGCATGAAGGCGGCGGCCGGCGGT
>JBAUJK010000033.1:0-9710 GCA_049683695.1 Burkholderiaceae bacterium | reverse complement strand
CGGCATGGAAAGTCAGGCCCGCGCGCAGCGCCACGAACAGCGCGGCCGACAGCGGAATCAGTTCCAGCACCAGCACCCGCACCATCATTTCCAGCGCGTACTGCGACAGGCCGTAGCTGACCGCTGTCACCACCACGATCCGGATCAGCACCAGGCTGATCAGGGCCGCCAGCGTGGCGAACCACGGCAGCACCTGCCAGGTGCTGGTGTGGATTTGCCGGAGCGCCAGGCCGCGATGGCGGCCCTGGTAAGTGCTGGGCGAAAAAGCCATCACCAGCGCGATCGCCCCCAATTGCAACAGGTACCACCAACTAAACAGGGCACGCCGCAGCGCCTGGCCCCAGGCGCTGCACTTCAGGGAAAGCGAGGTAATCGGCTGCATGCGCGGATCATAGCGCAGCCCTTGCGGCGGCGGCGCCAAATGTCGGGCGCCAGCCTCTTCGGCGGCCATTGCCGATGTGGGTACCTGAAGGCCGGCTGGCGTCCTCTCATACCCCCAGATACGCGCGCTGCACCGCCGGGTCGTCGATCAATTGCGCCGCCGGCCCCTGGTGCACGATGCGCCCGGTTTCCAGCACGTAGCCGCGGTCGGCGCCGGACAGCGCCAGCTGCACGTCCTGCTCGACCAGCAGCACGGTGACGCCCTCGCGGCGGATCTCGGCCAGGATTTCCATCAACTGCTCGACGATCACAGGCGCCAGCCCGAGGCTCATTTCATCGACCATCATCAATACCGGTGCCGCCATCAGCGCGCGCGCCATCGCGCACATCTGCTGCTCGCCGCCGGACATGCTGCCGGCCAGTTGGCGGCGCCGCTCCGCCAGCCGTGGGAACAGCGCATAGATGCGGTCCAGGTCGCGCGCGGCGGCGGTCTTGTCGGCGCGCCGGTAGCTGCCCATCAGCAGGTTATCCTGCACCGTCATGCGGTCGAACAGCTGGCGCCCTTCCGGCACCTGCACCAGCCCGAGGCCGAACGCCTGGTCCGGCGTCAGCCCGGCCAGCTGGCGGCCGTTGAAGCGGATGCTGCCGCTGCACGGCAGCACGCACGACAGCGCGCGCAGCAGCGTGGTCTTGCCGGCGCCGTTGCTGCCGACGATCGCCACCATCTCGGCCGGATAGACGTCCAGCGCGACCTCGTGCAGCACCGGCATTTCGCCGTAGCCCGCCGACAGCCGCTCGACCGCCAGCAGCGGCACGGCAGGCGCAGGTGCGGAGGTGGCGGCCGGCGTCATTGGCGCTTCTTCCCCAGATAGGCCTGCACCACGGCCGGATTGGACAGCACCGCGTCCGGCGTGCCCTCGGCGATCATCTCGCCGTGGTGCAGCACCAAGAGGCGGTCGGACAGGCTCTTGATGGCCTTGATTACGTGCTCGATCACCAGCACGCTGATGCCTTCGGCGCGCACCTTGCGGATCACCTCGATCACTTCCTCGATCTCGACGTGGTTCAGGCCGGCCATCACTTCGTCGCACAGCAATACCTTCGGCTGCATCGCCAGCGCCTTGGCCAGTTCCAGACGCTTGCGCCCCGGGCCGCCGAGTGCGTCGGCGCGTTGATCGACGTTGCGGCCGAGGCCGACGAAATCGAGGCTGGCGCGCGCCCGCTCGCGCGCCTCGGCCAGCCGCCGGTGGCCGCCGCCATGCCCAAACAGCGCGCCGACCGCGACGTTGTCCAGCACCGACAGTCCTGGAAACGGCCGCATGATCTGGAAGGTGCGGCCGATGCCGAGCCGCGCGCGGCGGTAGGCCGGCAGGCCGTTGATCGACTCGCCGCCGAACATCACCTCGCCTTCGGACGGCGCCAGCGTGCCGGAGATCAGGCTGACCACGGTGGTCTTGCCGGCGCCGTTGGGACCGATCAGGCCGAGGATCTCGCCCGGCGCCAGCGCGAAGCTGACGTCGTCGACCGCCACCAGGCCGGCGAAGCGGCGCGTCACGCGGCGCACTTCGAGGATCGCGCTCATAGCCGGTGCGCCCGGATGTTTTCGATGAAATAGCGCCAGCCGGAGCCGCGCAGCCGGCGCAGCATGTCGGCCAGCCCGCGCGGCATCAGCACCACCGCGGCAACGATCACCAGGCCGAAGAACAGGCCGGCGATGCTGGTCACTTCCGACGCCAGCAGTTCCGATACCGCCGACAGCGACAGCGCGCCGACCACCGGACCCAGCACCGTGCCGGCGCCGCCGAATACCGCCATGATGATCATCTTGACGTTCAGGCTGATGTCGAACGCGCTTTCCGGATCGAGGAAGGTGATCCAGTAGGCGTGGATGCCGCCGGCCAGCGCCGAGAACACGCCGGACAGCGCAAACGCCAGCACCTTGTACAGCGTGGTGTTGACACCCATCACCGCAGCGCCTTCCTCGTTTTCGCGGATCGCGATCAGGCCGAAGCCGAACCGGCTTCGGGTCAGCCACCAGACCGTCAGCGTCGTCACTACCAGCAGCAGCAGCGACAGTTCGTAGAACAGCCGGTCGTTGTTCAGCGGCGGCAGCACCAGCCCGATGTTCTGGCCGGCGATGCCGACATTCGAGACGATCGCCGCCATCACCTGCGACAGCGCCAGCGTGGCGATCGCGAAGTAATGGCCGCGCAGCCGCAATACCGGCAGGCCCAGCAGCAGCGCGAACAGCACCGCCAGCAGCACGCCGAACGCCATGCCGACGCCGAACGGCAGATTCCACTGCACCATCGCGATCGCCACGCCATAGCTTCCGAGGCCGTAGAACACCGAATTGCCGAACGACGCATAGCCGGCATAGCCGCCGATGATGTTCCAGCCCTGCGCCAGCACCGCCAGCAGCAGCGCGTTGATGCCGAACTGCACCAGCACGTCGGAGCCGAACCACGGCAGCGCCGCCAGCAGCACGACGGCGGCGACGATCAGCACGACGCGCAGCGCCCTCATGCGGTCTTCCCCAACAGGCCGCTGGGGCGCACGATCAGCACCAGCACCAGGATGCCGAAGCTGGCGACGTCGGCAAAGGTCGGGCCGACGTAGAGCGTGGTCAGCGATTCGACGATGCCCAGGAACAGACCGCCGACGATCACGCCGAGCGGATTGTCGAGACCGCCGATGATCGAGATCGCGAACGACTTGGCGGTCAGCGAGGCGCCGATGTACGGGTTGATCTGCGACACCGTGCCGTACAGCCCGCCGGCGGCGCCCGCCAGCGCCAGCCCGAGGCCGAAGGTGATCGCGTACAGATGGCGCGGCTCGACCCCGTACAGGCGCGCCGCCAGCAGGTTTTGCGCGGTGGCGCGGATCGCCCGCCCGAGCCGCGTGTGCAGCAGGAACAGCCACATGCCGACCGTCAGCACGATGGCGACGCCGAACGCGGCCAGCCGCACCAGCGGCAGCACCACCGCGCCCAGCTGCAGGTTGCTGCCGGCATACGGCGGGTTGATGGTGCGGAAATCGGCCGAGAACGCCAGCTGCGCCAGGTAGGTCAGCACCACTTCCAGGCCGAAGGTGATCAAGAGCGTATTGAACATCGGCGCCCGCACGATCAGGTTCAGCAGGCCGCGCTGCAGCGCGTAGCCGAGCACGAACAGCAACAGCGCGGTGATCGGCAGGCCGACAAAGGGGTCGATGCCGAGGTAGGTGTACAGGTGCCAGGACGCGTAGGCGCCCAGCATGATGAAGGCGCCATGCGCCAGGTTGACGATGTTCAGGACGCCCCACACCAGCGCCAGCCCGAGCGCCATCACCGCGTACAGCCCGCCCAGCAGGATGCCGTTGGCCAGGACTTGCGCGAGCAGTTCCACCGCAGCGCTCCGCGCCGCCGCTAGCGCGCGTTCCAGGCTGGCATCGGATATTTCGGCTGCTTGACGAAGCCGTCGGCGCCGTAGATCTCGGCCAGGTCATTGCCCTGCACCTGGATCACCACCTGGGGCAGGTCGATCTGGCCGTTGGCGCCGAACGCGATCGGGCCGTACAGGCTGTCGAACTTGATCGTGGCCAGCGCGTCGCGCACCTTCTGCGGCTCCATGCTGCCGGCGTTTTCAATCGCCTGCGCCAGCGCCTCGACGTCGGCGACGCCGGAGGCGGCGTGGTAGTCGGGGTCGTAGCCGTACTTTTCCTTGTATTCCTTGGCGAACTGGGCGGCATCGCCGAACCAGCGGTCCTTGTGCGATGCGCTCGGCAGCCAGGCGGTCATGCCGAATGCATAGTCGGCGTCGGCGCCGAGCGCGCGGCGGAAATCCTCGCTCGGCACGCCGACGGTGAACGAATACATCTTCGGCGCCACCGACAGGCTCTTGGCCTGGCGCACGAAATTCAGGATCTCGGTTTCATGCCCGGCCACCAGCACCACCTCGACGTTCTTGCTCTTGATCTGCGACAACAGCGAATTGAAGTCGGTGGCATTGGTGCTGTAGCGCTCGTCCATCGCGATGTCGAAGCCGGCCTGCTTCAGCTTCGGCCGCGTGCCCTCCGCCACCGAGACGTCGAACGAATCGTCGGCGTACAAGAGCGCTACCGTCTTCGGCGCCGGCTTCAGCGCCTTCATCATGTCGATGGTGCTGCCGAAATAGTTCGATGCCGGCGCCAGCGTGCCGAAGATGTACTTGAATTTGCGCGAGAAGATCTGGTCGGAGGCGCCGCCGCCCTGCACCATCGGCACCTTGTACTTTTCCGACACCGCCGAGTCGGCCAGCGCGAAATTGCTGGCGAACGGCCCCAGCAGCAGATGCACCTTGTCCTGCGATACCAGCTGCGTGTACTGCCGCACGCTGAGATTGACGTCGGACTGGTTGTCGTACAGCTTCAGCGCCAGCTTGTGCTGCTGGCCGCCGACCTTGACGCCGCCGGCGGCGTTGATCTTGTCGATCGCGATCTGATAGGCGTCGCGGTAGTAGCGGCCGGTGTTGGCGACCGGCCCGGTCAGCTGCACCGAGGCGCCGAGCAGGATGTCCTGCGCCAGGGCGGGGGTGACGGCCAGCGCCAGCGCGCCCAGCAGGCAAGCGGTGAACCAGCGGCGGGACGAGCGGAAAAGGCGGGGCAACAGGCGTGGCAGCATGGCTTCGTCTCCTTGCGGTTCTTGTTATCGACACAAGGAGCCTAGTCGCGCCGCCGGCGCAGGACAAAAAAAATCCGCGGCCGATACGACCTGCATCAAGCCTGACGGCAAAAGGATGGAAATTCGGCGACCGGCTAAGGTGTCAGCACCACCTTGCGGCAGTCGTCCTCTTTCTTGTCGAACATGCGGTAGCCGGCGGCGGCTTCCTGCAGCGGCAGACGATGCGAAATGATTTCATCCGGGTGCAGCTTGCCGGCCTCGATCGCTTCCAGCAGTTCCGGCATGAAGCGCTGCACGTGCGTCTGGCCGGTACGAAAGCCAATGCCCTTTTCGAAGGCATCGCCGAACAGGAAACCGTGAATGAAGCCGGCGTACACGCCTGGCACGCTGACGGTGCCGCCACGCCGCACCGCGGCGATGCATTGCCGCAACACCTTGCCGCTGCTGCCTTCGAGCTTGATGTCGGTCAGCACCGTTTCCAGCGCGCTGCCCTTGGCCTCGAAGCCGACCGCGTCGACCACCGCGTCGACACCGCGCGAGGCGGTGTTGTCGATGATCATTTCGGCGGCGTCGACCCGGTCGAAGTCGACCGGGATCACGCCGTACTGGCTGCGCGCGAAATCCAGCCGGTAATGCTGGTTGTCGACCATGAAGATCTGCTCGACCCCGAGCATGCGCGCGCACGCCGCCGTCATCAGGCCGACCGGTCCGGCACCGTAGATCGCCAGGCTGGAACCCTGGCCGACGCCGGCATTCAGCACCGCCTGGTAGCCGGTCGGCAGGATGTCGCTCAGGAACAGCACGCGCTCGTCGGCCAGCCCGCCGTCGACCTTTATCGGGCCGACGTTGGCCTTCGGCACCCGCACGTACTCGGCCTGGCCGCCCGGCACGCCGCCGTAGGAATGGCTGTAGCCGAACAGCGCCGCGCCGGGGCGCAGGCTTTTCTTGTTGAGGATGGTGCCGCGGTCGGGATTGGTGGTTTCGCAGGCGGCGAACAGCTGCCGCTGGCAAAAGAAGCAGCTGCCGCACGCGATCACGAACGGCACCACCACGCGGTCGCCTCTCTGCAGCCGCGTCACCGCCGGCCCGGCCTCGATCACCTCGCCCATGAATTCGTGGCCGAGGATGTCGCCGGCCTTGGTGGTCGGCACCTTGCCATGGTACAGGTGCAGGTCGGAACCGCAGATCGCAGTGGCGGTAATCTTCAGGATCACGTCGTCGTCCTCCTGCAATCGTGGATCGGGCACGGATTCGACCTTGACGTCGTGGCTGGAATGATAGACAAGGGCACGCATCGGAGTTCCTTCACAGGTTGGAGCGCAGCCAGACGTCAGCGGGGGCGGTCGGCCAGCAGGCCGCGCAGCGCGAACGACAATCCCAGCACGCCGTACATCAGCGCCAGCGAACGCTTCGACAGCCGCGCCTCGTAGCCGGGCCGCAGGCGTTGCGGCGTGATGCTGTAGTCGACTGCGCACGCCAGCGCGGCCACCGCCAGGCCGCCGGCCAACGCGCCGGCGGCATCGCCGCGATCGGCGCGGCGGCCGAACCAGCGCTCATACAGGCTGGCCCAGAACACCGCCGAAGCATGATGGGCGCCGTAGCCGGTGGCGGTGTAGCGCAGGCTCGGGCGGTCCTGCCGGAACGCCCGCCGGCCCCACAGGAAATGGCTGGTGGCGTTGGTCGGCGCGTACGGTGTACGGTTCTCGGCGACGCTGCATAGCGCCAGCACGGCGGTGGAGGCAACGCTGGCGATGCTGCCGGACCAGATGCCGTCGCGCAGCGCCTCATGCCAGGTCTTCATGCTGTTTTCCTCGGTGCGGGGGACGGGAGCGGTAACCAGCGCGGTTCGCGCCGCCTATCGGTCTGACGGCGCCGGCGACCGGTTGGTTCTGTCGCGCGTATGCTTATGCGCGCGCCGGACATCTTGCCGATCCCCAACATACTCCCTATGCAATGCTTGTATGTCGCGCTAGAAACGGCATTTTTTACAACATACTCCCAATTTGTACAGAGCTGCCACGATGGTCGGCCACAGCCTTCGACGCTGCGGCCGGCGCTTCCGGGGCGGAGCGTCCATGGCCGGCGACATCCGCCGCGCGCGACGCTCTGTCCGCCCGCCGCCGACAGCCGTTCCTATCGAGGTTGCGTGCACGGCGCATCGTCGTGTTTTCGCGCCGCCCCAATGGTACGGATATTGCGACCCACCCCGGTCTGGTCCCGTTTTCAACGTTCGTTTTTCATTGGAGGAAATATGCGTAAGTCATCCTCGGCATTGCTGGTCGCGCTGCTGGCGACGGCCGGCCTGGCCTTTGCCCAATCGTCGTCCACCGATACCGGCAGTAGCAGCGGTGCAGGCAGTTCGATGAACTCCGGCAGCGGCAGCTCGATGGGTTCCGGCAGCTCGAGCGGCTCCGGCAGCTCGATGGATTCCAGCGGCTCGTCGGGCAGCTCGGGCACGTCCGGCACTTCCGGCACTTCCGGCACGTCCGGTTCCGGCAGCAGCGGCATGAGTGGTGCGCGGCCCGACTGTCCGACCACCGGTGCCTCCGCCAGCTCGTCCAGCATGGATTGCGCGTCCAACTCGTCCGGCGGCAGTACGTCCGGTACGTCGGGCGCCGGTTCCGATTCGTCCGGCAGCAGCACCGGCGGCAGCATGGGTTCCGGTCCATCGGGGTCTTCCGGTGGCAGCATGGATTCCGGCTCCGGTTCGTCCGGCGGCAGCGACACCGGCCCCAACCGCTACAACGGCTCGTCCACTGGCAAGTAGGCGCCCCTTCCCCGGCGCGGCGCACCCTTGCGGCCGCCGCGCTGTTCCGTCTGCGGGATCGGCGCGTTCAGCGCCCGCCGTCGAAACGCTTGCCCAATCCCTGCCAGCAATCCAGATAGCCGCGCTGCAATTGCGGTGCGTCCAGCGCGGCGCGCGTCGGCCGGATCACGTAGCGGCTTTCGAACATGAATGCCAGCGTGTTGTCGATGCGCTGCGGCGCCAGTTCGGCGTTGCTGGCGCGCTCGAAGGTGGCGGCGTCCGGTCCGTGGCCGGACATGCAGTTGTGCAGGCTGCCGCCGCCGGGCAGGAAGCCTTCGGCCTTGGCGTCGTAGGCGCCATGCACCAGCCCCATGTATTCGCTCATCACGTTGCGGTGGAACCACGGCGGCCGGAAGGTGTTTTCCGCCACCATCCAGCGCGGCGGGAAGATCACGAAATCGACGTTGGCGATGCCGGTCGTATCCGACGGCGAGGTCAGCACCGTGAAGATCGACGGGTCGGGATGGTCGTAGCTGACCGTGTTGATGGTATTGAAGCGCGCCAGGTCGTACTTGTACGGCGCATAGTTGCCGTGCCAGCCGACCACGTCCAGCGGCGAATGGCCGATGTCGGCGCGCCATAGCCGCCCCATGAATTTCGACACCAGCTCGAACTCGCCTTCGCGCTCCTCGTAGGCCGCCACCGGCGCCAGGAAGTCGCGCGCATTGGCCAGGCCGTTGGCGCCGATCGGTCCCAGTTCCGGCAGCCGCAGTGGCACGCCGTAGTTTTCGCAGATATAGCCGCGCGCGGCGCCGTCCGGCAGTTCGACGCGGAAACGCAGCCCACGCGGCAGCACCGCGATCTCGCCCGGCGCGACGTCCAGCAGGCCGAGCTCGGTCGCCAGCCGCAACGCGCCCTGCTGCGGCACCAGCAGCATTTCGCCGTCGGCATTGCTGAAGAAGCGGTCACGCATCGGCCGATTGGCCGCGTACAGGTGGATGCCGATGCCAACCTGCTGCGCGCAATCGCCGTTGCCGGCGACGGTGAACAGGCCGTCGATGAAATCGGTAGCGGCGTCGGGAATCGGGAACGGATCCCAGCGCAACTGGTTCGGCGGCGTCTCGGCTTCAGCGAACGGCGCGCTGCGCAGCCAGGCGTGCGGCAGCGGCTCGAACGGCCCGTGCACTGCCGCCGGCCGCATCCGGTACAGCCAGCTGCGGCGGTTGTGCGCGCGCGGCGCGGTGAAGGCGGTGCCCGACCATTGCTCGGCGTACAGGCCGTAGGCGACTTTCTGCGGTGAATTGCGGCCGGCCGGCAACACGCCGGGCAAGGCTTCGCTGGCAAATTCGTTGCCGAAGCCGGATTGATATTCCAGCGTACTGTCCATGCAAGACTCCTTGAAACGGAAAGGCCGCGCACGGCCTCATACCGGTTTGCAATCAAAGTGAGAACAAGGCGCGATGCCGCAACCCGTGCCAGACATGGCAAGGCGAACCGACGCCGTTATCGCTTTGATTGCCAATCCGTATCAGAGATCGGCGCGCGCCAGCCGCAATGCTTCGTCCAGGACTTCCGGCGCGCCGATGTGGTTGGCCAGCAGCAGGATCAGCTTGGCGTTCAGCATCTGGCTCTGCGCCTCGGACAGGTCCTGGTGGGCGTCGAGCAGCGCCTGGTAAAAGTCGTCCGGCTGCGCCAGGTTCGGTTCGGTGTTCAATCGCGTAGGCATTCTTGACCGCCAGTCCTCAAGTCTCAGTTGGGTTCGTTGCAGGTGGCACGCGCCCAGGCCCGCCGCACGGCGCCGGCGTCGAAGCGACGCCAGCGCGCGCACACGTGCTGGTCCGGACGCAGCAGGTAGCAGGTGCCGGGCCGCGCGTCGTAGCGCTGCGCCAGCAGGCCGGTGGCATCCTCGATCAGCGCCACGCCGGCCAGCGCGGCGGTGTCGAT
>JBAUJK010000032.1:0-1789 GCA_049683695.1 Burkholderiaceae bacterium | reverse complement strand
CCATCGGCCACCCCAAGAGTTTCAAGCAAAAAGCCCGGTTCATGCGACCGGGCTTTTTGCTTTTTCGGCGATTGTCGGGTGAACGCGGCATTCTGCCGCAAAACGGCGCTTCCAATCCGTCGGGTCGGCCTCGCGCACCTGGACTTGCGGCGGCGTCCATTGCAGCAGGTTTGCACATGCCGCTGCCAGCTCGCATGCGCGGCCGCTGGTGAAGGCTTCCACCGAACCGGCTGCGCCCGGCGCGCGTTGCAGGCCGGCTTGCCGCAACAGCGTGATCAGCTGCCGGGTAACCGGTTCGCCGGTATCCAGCATTTGTACTGCCTGCCGGCCATGGCGGCGCAGGCAGTCTTCCATCAGCGGCCGCACGAATGGATAGTGGGTGCAGCCCAGCACCAGGGTGTCGGCACCGCCATCGAGCAGCGGCAGGACGTAGCGTTCGATCAACGCGGCGGTTTTGGCCGAGCCCAGTTCCCCTTTTTCGATCTGGTCAGCCAGCCCGGGGCAGGGCTGCAGCAGGAACCTGATGCCGGTCTCGGCAGCAATCCGCTGGTGCAGGATCTCGAATTTGGCGCTGGCCAGCGTGCCGCTGGTGGCCAGTACACCGACCGTCCCGCTGTGCGTCAAACGCGCGGCGGGCTTTAAGGCCGGCTCGACGCCGATCAGGGGCAGGTTCGGGTAGCGCTGCCGCAACGGGGCGATCGCGGCGGCGGTCGCGGTATTGCAGGCGACAACCAAGGCCTTGGCACCGCGTTCGAGCAGGAATCCGGCGATATTCAGCGAGCGCGCCAGGATCACGGCTTCCGGCTTGTCGCCATACGGTGCGCAGCCCGAATCGGCGAAGTACAGCAGGTCTTCACTTGGCAGCGCGGCGCGGATGTGGCGCAATACGGACAGACCGCCCACGCCGGAATCGAAAACGCCGATGGGGCCTTGCGGCCCCATCGGCGCTGCTGCCGGGATGTCCGGTGCTTTCAACGGTCGAGAGCGCTTATTCCTGGACGGCCGCGGTCTTGCCCAGCGCAGCGACGGCGATACGCTTCTGCCATTCCTTCGGGCCGGTTTCATGCACCGACACGCCCTGCGCATCAACCGCCACCGTCACCGGCATGTCGCGCACCTCGAACTCGTAGATGGCTTCCATGCCGAGGTCTGCGAAGCCGACCACGCTGGCGCTCTTGATCGCTTTCGACACCAGGTAGGCGGAGCCGCCGACCGCCATCAGGTAGGCCGACTTGTGCTTCCTGATCGACTCGATCGCGACCGGGCCACGTTCGGCCTTGCCGATCATCGCGATCAGGCCGGTTTTTTCCAGCATCATGTCGGTGAACTTGTCCATCCGGGTGGCGGTGGTGGGGCCGGCCGGGCCCACCACTTCGTCGCGCACCGGGTCGACCGGGCCGACGTAGTAGATGACGCGGTTGGTGAAGTCCACCGGCAGCTTTTCCCCGCGCGCCAGCATGTCCTGGATGCGCTTGTGGGCGGCATCGCGGCCGGTCAGCATCTTGCCCGACAGCAGCAGCGTCTGGCCCGGCTGCCACGCGGCCACTTCTTCCCGCGTCAGGGTGTCCAGGTTCACGCGCTTGGACTTGTTGTAGTCGGGCGCCCAGTGGACGTCGGGCCATTCGTCCAGCGACGGCGGGGTCAGCACGGCCACGCCCGAGCCGTCCAGCACGAAATGCGCATGGCGCGTGGCGGCGCAGTTGGGGATCATGGCCACGGGCTTGGAGGCGGCGTGGGTGGGGAACATGTTGATCTTGACGTCCAGCACGGTCGTCAGTCCGCCCAGGCC
>JBAUJK010000031.1:0-16746 GCA_049683695.1 Burkholderiaceae bacterium | reverse complement strand
ATACCGGGCGGCGATGCGCGTCCACGGCGCCACCGCCGGCCGGCTGCGCGAAGAGGGCCACGAATAGCCGGCCGGCGCCGCTGGCGCTGCCGCTACGCGACGATCACCACTTCCGCCTTGCCTTCCTTGCGCAGCAGGTTGATGCCGACGTTGTTCGGATAGCGCTGCAGCTGCAGGTCGACGCTGCTGTTGCCGATTGCCAGGTTGGTGATGGTGACACTATCCAAAAACGGCGGCAGCTGCGGATTGCGGAAGCGGATTTCCTGCTTTTCGGAATCGAACGACAGGCCGAGGCAGGCCTGCAGCAGGTAGAACACGGCGGCCTCCGACCACGCCTGCGGCGAGCAGGCGACCGGATACAGCGTCGGTCCTTCGTCCGGGCGCTGCTCGAAACCGCAGAACAGTTCCGGCATCCGGTGCTGGTCCATGAACAGGCTGGCTTCGCGCAGGCCGGCGAACACCGCCATCGCCTTGCCGGTGAAACCGTAGCGCGCCAGACCGTCGGCGATCAGCGCATTGTCGTGCGGCCAGACCGAGCCGTTGTGGTAGGCCATCGGGTTGTAGCGCACTTCGCGCGCGGCCAGCGTGCGCACGCCCCAGCCGCAGAACGAATCCTCGCGCAGCAGGCGGTCCGCCACCTGCTTGGCGTAATGCGGCTCGGCGATACCGGACCAGAGCGCATGGCCGGCATTGGAGGCAGCCACCGCGCATTGCCGCTTTTCGCCGTCCAGCGCCAGCGCGTAGCTGCCGATCGCCTCGCACCAGAACACCTGGTTGAACTTCTGCTTCAGCTGCTGTGCCTGCCGCTCCAGTTCGTGCGCCAGCGCCGTCTCGTGCAGCAGGCGCGCCAGCCGCGCCGCCTGCTGCTTGGCCTCGTACACGTAGCCCTGCACCTCGCACAGCGCGATCGGTGCTTCCGCCATTTGGCCGTCGGCGTGGAATACCGAATCGTGGGAGTCCTTCCAGCCCTGCTGCGCCAGGCCCTTGTCGGTATAGCGCGCATATTCGACGAAGCCATCGCCGTCGCGGTCGCCGTAGCGGTCGATCCACAGCAGCGCATTCTTGATGTTGCCCCAGATGCCGCGAATGAATTCGAGATCGCCGGTACGCTCGTAATAGGCGCCGGCCAGGCCGATGAACAGCGGCGTGGCATCGACCGTGCCGTAGTAGCGCCGAAACGGGATTTCGTCGAGTGCCGCCAGTTCGCCGCTGCGCGCTTCGTGCAGGATCTTGCCGGGCTCGGCGTCGCGCGCCGGATCGTGCTCGGTGGCTTGCGTCGCGGCCAGGAAGGCCAGCACCCCGCGCGCCATGCCGGGGTCGATCCACAGGAATTCGCGCGCCGTCAGGATGCCGTCGCGGCCGAAGGTGGTGGCGTACCACGGCAGGCCGGCGTAAGGATAGGGTCCCTGCGGCAGCGCGGTGGTCAGCATCACCAGGTCGGCCATCGAGCGGTCCAGCCAGCTGTTGAACATCGCGTCCGAGGTGGCGACGCGGCAACGGCCTTGGGCGCGGTGTGCGACCGCGCTCTCGACCCGGGAATAGGCGGCGTTGTAGTGCGGCGCCGGCGCCTGTTCCTTGCCGTCCGGCTGGCAATGAGTGGTGAGGTAGAAATGCGTCTCGCCCTTGGGCCGCAGCGCGATGCGGAAATCGGCCTGGTCGGCCGACAGCGTGCTCGGCGCCGGTTCGCAGCGGATGCGGGTGCGGCGCACCGTGCCGTCCAGCCCGCGGTAGCCGAGCAGGACTTCCTGCTCGCCGACTTCCGGCGCCAGCTTTTCGCCGCGCTGGCTGCGGTGGAAGCCGCGTACCTCGAAGATGTCGGAATAGTCGGCGCCGAAGGTCATCGACAGCGTGACCTCGACCGCTTCCAGGCCGTAGTTGATGACGCGCACGTGCTCGTAGCAGGTGTCGTCCCACAACAGCTTGGCGCGGAAGATGTGCAGCGTGCCCTTTTCGATGTGGCTGCCGCCGGGCGGGTACAGATCCGGGTTCATCAGTTCGATGATGAACAGGCCGCTGTCGTCCTTGACGTTGGAGTTCAGGAACAGCGGCCGGATGCCCTCGATCAGCAGTTCCTGGCGCGACAGGAAGCAGGTGTCGCCGCGGTAGATGCCGGCGCCGCGCGGGCCGATCGAATGGGCGTCGCCGAACAGGTCGAACACCGCGAAGGTGTCGTTGTGTTTCAGGACGCGGCGCCGCTCGTCGGTGGAGGAGGCGGTGGCGAGGATATACCAGTGCTCGCCGAGCTGGATTCTTTCCATCCTGCGACCTCCGTCAAAGGCCGGCGGCGCCCGCCGCCAGCCGGCCGACCAGGGCCGGGCGCCGCAGTGCGGGCGGCTGGCGCGCGGCGATCGCCTGTTGGTAGATCCGCAGATAGGCTTGCGCCATGTGGCGCACCGTGAAGCGCGCCTCGAACGCTTGGCGGCAGCGGCGGCGGTCGATCTCGCCGATCCGCTGCGCCGCGCGCACCGCCTCGTCCTGGTT
Source organism: Burkholderiaceae bacterium (assembly GCA_049683695.1). Lineage (GTDB taxonomy): Bacteria > Pseudomonadota > Gammaproteobacteria > Burkholderiales > Burkholderiaceae_D > DATJCV01. The sequence goes on along the minus strand of JBAUJK010000031.1, from coordinate 14,265 downwards.
GGAAACGGTGAAGCCGGTGATTCCATCCTCCACCACTTCCGGCACCGAGCCGTGGCGGTAGGCGATCACCGGGGTGCCGCAGCAGAACGCTTCGATCATCACCAGCCCGAACGGCTCCGGCCAGTCGATCGGGAACAGCAGCGCGGCGGCGTTCTGCAGCAACTGGCTCTTCTCCGGCTCGCCGATTTCGCCGATGTACTCGATCAGCGGCGAACGCAGCAGCGGTTCGATGCTGCTCCGGAAATACGGTTCGTCGGCCGGGTCGATCTTGGCGCCGATCAGCAGCCGCTTGCCGCAGCGGCGGGCGATGTCGATCGCGCGGTCGATGCGCTTTTCCGGCGAGATGCGGCCGACGAAGGCGAAATAGTCGTCCGGCCGCGGCTGGAATCCATACAGCGACGGTGGCAGGCCGTGGTGCACGGTCCCCTGCCAGTTGGCGTGGGGTTGGGGCACGCGCTGGCTGTCGGAGATCGACACCAGCGGCACGTCGTCGAAATGCGCGAACAGCGGGCCCAGTTCCGGCAGATCGAGCCGGCCGTGCATGGTGGTCACATGCGGAGTCGCCAGGCGCCGCGCCAGCGGAAAGTGCAGGTAGTCGGTGTGGAAATGAATGACGTCGAATTCGTCGGCCAGTGCCGCCACCTGATCCATCTGGATCGAGTGCCAGGCCAGCCAGGCCGGGCGGCCGGTGTCGGGGCGCAGGTTATGGCCAATGGCCGGCAGCAGCCGGGCGGAGGTGATCGAATCGCCACTGGCGAACAGCGTGACTTCATGGCCTTGATGCACCAGTTCCTCGGTCAGGTAGGAAATGACGCGTTCGGTGCCGCCGTAGGCGCGCGGCGGCACACGTTCGAACAGGGGAGCGACTTGGGCAATTTTCATGATTCATCCAGCAACGAGGGACAAGCTAACAAGCAAGTCCCGTACCTTGCGTCGCAGCAGGTCCGTATGCCGCGGGATGACACTGCTTTTTCAGCTTTTAGCCGTGCGGATATTGCGCCGCGTCAATCATCGTCCGGGCGCAGAAAATGACGATATCGAATCGCCCGGAATGCAAAATTTGCAGGAGTATATTGAAAAAAAGTCCGTTTCATCACCGCCTTGAAGCAAGTTTCCAGGGAGTATGTTGGCATGCCGGCAATCCGGCGTCAGACTTGCCGGAGCGCCATTTGCAACACCTGCGCCAGGTGCAGCGGCCGGCGGCCGGTGGCCTGCGCGATCTGCTCGCGGCAGCTGAAGCCGTCGGCGATCAGCAGCGTCTCGGTGCCGGCCGCGCGCACCGCCGGCAGCAGCACCCGCTCGGCGCAGCGCATCGAGACCTCGTACTTGTCGCGCTCGAAGCCGAAGGAACCGGCCATGCCGCAACAGCCGGTGTCCGGCACCTCGGCGTCCAGCCCCAGCCGGCCGATCAGCGCCAGCTCGGCATCCATCTTCAGCACCGCCTTGTGGTGGCAATGCCCATGCACCAGCGCACGCCGTTCCAGCCTCGAGAAGGGCGGTACGTCGGGCCGGCGCTGCAGGTACTCGGAAAGCAGCAGCACCTGCGCCGACAGCCGCTTCGCCTGCTCGTCGAACGGGAACAGGTTCGGCAATTCCTCGCGGAACACCGATACGCAGGCCGGCTCCAGCCCGATGATCGGCGTACCGGCATGGATATCGTCGGCCAGCGTCTCCATGGTCCGTCGCAGCGTCGCCTGTGCGCGCTCCAGCATGCCGAACTCGTACAGCGGCCGGCCGCAGCAGACCGGCGCCGCCGGCAGCGTCACCGTGCAGCCGGCCGCTTCCAGCACGGCCACCGCCGCCTGCGCCACTTCCGGATGGAAATAATTGCTGAAGGTATCGGGCCACAGGATCACGCGTTCGCCGCGCCCGGCCCGCTGCGGCCGGTGCGCGAACCAGCGCGCGAACGACTGCGCGGCGAACGGCGTGATGCGGCGCTGCGGCGCGATGTGCAGCATTTTTTTCGCCAGCCACGCGAGCGGTGCGGTTTGCGTGACGAAATTGGCGGCGCCCGGCATGTGTGAAGCCAGCCGCGCCCAGCGTTCGACCAGTCCGAACGCGTAGGCATTGGCCGGGCGCAGGCGGCCGGCGTAGTAATGCGCCATGAATTCCGCCTTGTAGCTGGCCATGTCGACGTTGACCGGGCATTCGCCCTTGCAGCCCTTGCATGACAGGCACAGGTCGAGCGCTTCGTGTACCGCCTCGCTTTTCCAGCCGTCGGTGATGACTTCGCCCTTCGCCATTTCGAACAGCAGCCGCGCCCGGCCGCGCGTCGAATGCATTTCCTCGCCGGTCGCCATGTAGGACGGGCACATGGTGCCGCCTTTCTTGCGGCATTCGCCGACGCCGACGCAGCGCAGCAGCGTACGCGAAAAATCGCCGCCGTCCTGCGGGTAATGGAAATGCACCGGCAGCGCCGGCGGATCGTAGGCGGTGCCGAGCCGCAGGTTGTCGTCGGCGTTCCAGGCGTCGACGATCTTGCCCGGGTTCATCTGGCCGTCCGGATCCCAGATGGCCTTGAACTCGCGGAAGGCGCCCATCAGCTCGTCGCCGAACATGATCGGCAGCAGCTCGGCCTTGGACTGGCCGTCGCCATGCTCGCCGGAAATCGAACCGCCCAGGCTCACCACCAGCCGGGCTGCTTCGTGCAGGAAGGCCCGGAAAGTGGCGATGCCGGTCTCGGTCTCCAGATCGAAGTCGATCCGGGTGTGCACACAACCCTGGCCGAAATGCCCGTACAGGTCGCAGCCGTAGCCGTACTTGTCGAACAGCGCGCGCAGGGCGCGCAGGTAGTCGCCCAGCTTTTCGATCGGCACCGACGAATCTTCCCAGCCTTCCCAGGTGATTTTCTTGTTCGGCACGTGGGCGGTGGCACCCAGTCCCGACTCGCGCACCTTCCACAGCAGGCGTTCGGTCGGTGGGTCGTCGTACAGCTTCATCGAGGGCGGCCGGTCGGTCTGCTTCAGCGCTTCCATGGTCCGCCGCGCCTGGGCGTCGGAATCGTCCTTGCTAATGCCGCCGAACTCGACCATCAGCCAGCCGCCGCCTTCCGGCAACAGGTCGAGGTTGTCCGGATGCATGTGGATCGCCTTCATGTCGGCGATCAGGCGGTCGTCGATGCCTTCCAGCGCGATCGGTCGATGCTTCATGATTTCCGGCACGTGGTCGCCGGCCTGGTAGACATCCTTGTAGCCGAGTACCAGCAGCGAACGCGCGGCCGGGTTGTCCAGCAACCGTACCCTGGCTTCCAGGATCACCACGCAGGTACCCTCCGAGCCGACCAGCGCGCGCGCCAGGTTGAAGCCGTTTTCCGGCAACAGCGCCGGCAGGTTGTAGCCCGACACGCGGCGCGGAATCGGTGGGAAGCGGGCGCGGATCTGCGCCGCATGGCGTTCGCGCAGCGCGCCCAGCTGGCGGTAGATGTCGGCGCGCCGTCCGCCGGCGGCCAGCATCTCACGCAGCCCGTCCTCGTCGGTGGCGCCGACCGTCATGCGGATGCCGTCGTAGGTCAGGATGTCGAGTTCGATGACGTTGTCCGAGGTTTCGCCGCCCATCACCGAGTGCGCGCCGCAGGAATTGTTGCCGATCATGCCGCCCAGCGTGTTGTGGTTGTGGGTCGACGGATCGGGGGCGAAGGTCAGTCCCTCCCGTTCGGCGGCGTGGCGCAGGTCGTCCAGCACGCAGCCCGGCTGCACGCGCGCGGTCTTGCCGGCGCGGTCGATTTCCAGCACCCGGTTCAGGTACTTGGAAAAATCCATCAGTACTGCGACGTTGCAACACTGGCCGCACAGGCTGGTGCCGCCGCCGCGCGACAGCACCGGTGCCGCATGCCGGCGGCACAGTGCGACGGTGGCGATGACGTCGTCGATGCTTTTCGGAATCACCACGCCGATCGGCACCTGGCGGTAATTGGAGGCGTCGGTCGCGTACAGCGCGCGGCTGCCGGCGTCGAAGCGCACCTCGCCCGCGATCGCCGCCCGCAAGTCCCGCTCCAGTGTGGCGGCATCCAGCGTACCGGCGGCGACAGTCCGCGCCGGGCGCCGGCTATCGATTAGATTCTGTAGCATCCGGCGTCCGCTTCCTTGAATTCGATGCCGAGGCCGGGCCGGCTCATGTCCGGCGTCAGCCGGCCATCCCGCGGCAGCGGCGCGCCGTCGAACAGCAGGTGCTCGATGCGGGCATGGTCGTGGAAGTATTCGAGATGCAGCGCCGGCCGCGCCGCGCAGCACAGCGGCAGGTGCAGCGTCGGCGCGCAGTGCGCCGACAGCGGGATGTGGAAGGCCTCGGCCAGCGCCGCGGCGGCGAGAAAGCCGGTGATGCCGCAGCGGCTGGCGTCGGCCTGCAGCACGTCGACCGCCTGCGCTTCCAGCATGCGGCGGAAGTAGGGCAGGTCGTAGCCGTATTCGCCGGCGGCGATCGCCATCCCCGGCGGCGCGCGGTCGCGCAGCAGGCGGAGCCCTTCCAGGTCGTCGGCCGGCACCGGTTCCTCGAACCAGGTAACGCCGCGGTCGGCGAAGTTGTACGCGAATTCCAGCGCCTGCTTGCGCGCATAGGCGCCGTTGGCGTCGACGAACAGCTCGGCCATGTTGCCGATCGCATCGCGCGCCGCATACACGCGCTGGATGTCGGCCGCCGGGTCGCGCCCGATCTTCATCTTGACGCGCCGCATGCCGGATTGCGCCCAGTCATGCAGCTGGCGCTCCAACTGCTCCTGCGAATAGTTGCAGAAGCCGCCGCTGCCGTAGACTTCCACCGCCGGCCGCGCCAGCCCCAGCAGCGCGGCCAGCGGCAGGTCGAGCAGCTTCGCTTTCAGATCCCACAGCGCGGCATCGACCGCCGCGATCGCCGTCCCGCCGATGCCAAGCCGGCCGAGGTTGCGCAGCGCCATCACCATTTCCTGCCAGCGCACGCCGGTCGCCATCGCATCGTGGGTGACCAGGAGCGGCAGCAGCCGCTCGTGGATCAGGCGCGCGGTGGCGCTGTCGGCATAGGTGTAGCCGAGGCCGCTCTTGCCGTTCGCCTCGATCTGCACCAGGACCAGCGTGGTGGCGTCCCAGGTCAGGGTGCCGTCCGATTCCGGTTCTTCGGTCGGCACCACGTAGGCAGATACCAGCGCACGTTCGATGCGGGCGGAGGGCAGGGCGGGCATGGCTACTTCTCCTTCTTTTCGTCGGCCGACGGCGGGAACCAGCCTTCCCACACTTGCTTGGCCGTGGCCTTGATGACCTCGAGCGCATCCGGATCGCGCTTGACCAGCGCCGCCAGGTAATCTTTCGCCTGCTTGGCGTTGACATGCGGCGGCAGCGGCGGCACGTTCGGATCGGTCTTGATTTCCAGCACGGTCGGCACGTCGGAGGCCAGCGCCTGGTCCCAGGCGGCACCGACCTCGCCGTCGCGCTCGACGCGGATGCCGTGCAGGCCGAGCAGCGCCGCGTATTGCGCGTACGGGAATTCCGGCAGCGACTGCGATGGCACGAACTTCGGGTCGCCTTCCATGCCGCGCTGCTCCCAGGTGACCTGGTTCAGGTCGCTGTTGTTCAGCACCATCACGATCAGGCGGCCATTGCCCCACTCCTTCCACGCGCGCGAGATCGTGATCAGGCCGTTGATGCCGTTCATCTGCATCGCGCCGTCGCCGACCAGTGCGAACACGGTGCGATCCGGATGTGCATACTTGGCGGCGATCGCGTACGGCACGCCCGAACCCATGGTCGCCAGCCCGCCCGACAGCGACGCCTGCATGCCGCGCCGCAGCCTGACATCGCGCGCATACCAGTCGGCCGCCGAGCCGGAATCGCAGGCCAGGATGCAGCCGTCCGGTAGCCGCGGCGACAGCTCCCAAAACACCCGCTGCGGATTGACCGGCTCCGCGTCGGTCAGCGCGCGGCCTTCCAGCACACGCCACCAGCGCTCGACGTTCTGCTCGACCTGCTGGCGCCAGCTGCGTTCGGTCTTGCGCTGCAGATGCGGGATCAGCGCGCGCAGAGTCGTTTTGGAGTCGCCCAGCAGGCCGATCTCCATCGGATAGCGCAGGTTCAGCATGCGGCCGTCGATGTCGATCTGGACGCCGCGCGCCTGGCCTTCCTTCGGCAGGAATTCGGAATACGGGAAGGCCGATCCGACCATCAGCAGCGTGTCGCAGTCGCTCATCAGATCCCAGCTCGGCTTGGTGCCGAGCAAGCCGATCGAGCCGGTAACGAACGGCAGATCGTCCGGCACCGCCGCCTTGCCGAGGAGCGCCTTGGCGACGCCGGCGCCGAGCAGTTCGGCGGTCTCGATCACTTCGTCGGTGGCTTGCAGCGCGCCGGCGCCGACCAGCATCGCGACCTTCCGGCCGGCGTTCAGCACGTCGGCCGCCTGCCGCAGGTCTTCTTCGGCCGGCACGCAGTGCCGCGCGGTGTGGCCGATCCCGGTATGCACGCTGCCGTGCTCGCGCGGCGGCTGTTCGACCGCCGGCATGTCCTGCACGTCGTTCGGAAAGATGACGCAAGTGACGGTGCGCTGGTCGCGCGCGATGCGCATCGCGCGGTCGATCAGGTGCCGCACCTGCGCCGGAGTCGACACCATGTGCACGTATTCGTGGGCGACGTCCTTGAACAGCGACATCAGGTCGACCTCCTGCTGGTAGTCGCCGCCCAATGCCATGCGGCTTTGCTGGCCGATCAGCGCCACCACCGGCTGGTGGTCCATCTTGGCGTCGTACAGGCCGTTCAGCAGGTGGATCGCGCCCGGTCCCGAGGTGGCTAGGCAAACTCCGACCTCGCCGGTGAATTTTGCATGCGCGCAAGCCATGAAGGCCGCCAGTTCCTCGTGCCGCGCCTGCACGAACCGGATGCCGGTCTCGGTGCGGCCGAAGGCGCCGATGATGCCGTTGATGCCGTCGCCCGGATAGCCGTAGATGCGCCGCACACCCCATTCGCTGAGCCGGTCCAGCAGAAAATCGCCAACGGTCGCCGCCATGTCTGACCTCGCTTGCAAAGCCGATGAAGAGAAACGTTTCCACTCGCAAGCCTTGTGCCAAGCGCGGTGGCGCCCGGTTCCGGGCGGTGTGGCCGGGGCGCGTAAGAATTACCGCAGGCGTGGTAATTCTTACCGCCCGGCGCCGCTCTTTAGGCCGCGCAACTCCTTGGCGCGTGGCAGGTCGTAGCTAACAGCGGGCCGCAGGATTTCACCGGCGGGCCACGCATTCGCCAACGGAAACCCCATGGACTCGCCGCGTGCCCCCTATCCGCCGATCGCCGACTACGCCTTCATCAGCAATTGCCATTGCACGGCGCTGATTTCGCGCGCCGGCTCGGTGGACTGGTGCTGCATGCCGCGCGTCGATTCCGACAGTTGCTACGGCCGCCTGCTGGATTGGGGACGCGGCGGCCATTGCATGATCGCGCCGAGCGGCGAGTTCAGCGTCAGCCGCCGCTATCTGCCGGGGACGATGATCCTGGAAACGGATTTCCATACCGAAAAAGGTGATTGTCGGCTGACCGATTTCTTCGCGATGGACCGCAAGGCGCGCGAGCAGGCGCACTACGATCACGTGCGCATCGTCGAAGGGCTGTCGGGCGACGTGGAACTGCAGGTCGAAGTCTGCCCGCGCTTCGACTATGGCGAGATCATCCCGCGCATGCGGCGCCACGCGCCGCACGTCTATACCGCCATCGGCAGCAATACCGGGCTGGTGCTGCGTTCCGACATGCGTCTTGAGGTGGTCGAGCACCGCGATCTGCGTGGTACGTTTTCGGTGCGGCCTAGCCAGCGGCGGCGGCTCCTGAGCCATTTCGAGGCGCCGGAGCGGATCGATTATCTGGCCCCGTATTCCGACTTGGTGGCCGATACCGAAAGAAGCCTGGCCCAGACCCGCGACTGGTGGCGCCAGTGGTCGGGACGCATGCGTGCACCGCAGGATGTCGATACCCAGACCCGGCGCTCCGCGATCCTGCTGAAGGCCCTGACCTACGAGCGTACCGGCGCGATCGTCGCGGCACCGACCACCTCCTTGCCGGAATGGATAGGCGCGGGCCGCAACTGGGACTACCGCTTCAGTTGGGTGCGCGATTCGGTGTTCGCGGTGCGCGCACTGTACGAGCTGGGCTACCAGAACGAGGCCGAACGCTTCCTGCAATTCATCCAGCGCTCGTCGGCCGGCAGTGCACGCCAGCTGCAGATCATGTATGGCGTGGATGGCAAGCGGCGCCTGACTGCGCTCGAACTGCCGTGGCTGGAAGGCTATCGGCAATCGAAGCCGGTCGGCATCGGGAATTTTGCCGCCAAGCAGAACCAGCTCGACATTTATGGCGAGCTCCTCGAAATGGCATCGGTCTGGGACGTCAGCGGCCACCCGATCGACACCCACTATTGGGATTTCCTTGCGGATGTGGTCGATACCGTATGCCAGCGCTGGGGCGACAAGGACTACGGCATCTGGGAATTCCGCGGAGGTCCGCATCATTACGTGCATTCCAAGGCGATGTGCTGGGGCGCGCTGGCGCACGGCATCGCGCTTGCACGCAAGCATGGATTCCAGGCGCCGCTGGCGCGCTGGCAGCAGACACGCGACCAGATACGCACGGCGATCGAGCGCGACGGCTACGACCAGCAGCGCGGCGTATTCGTGCAGGCGTTCGAAAACCATTATCTGGATGCTGCCTTGCTGCTGCTGCCGCGCATCGGCTTCGTGGCCTATGACGATCCGCGCATGGTGCGCACCACGCAGGCGATCCGCCAGGAGCTGGACCGCGACGGCTTGCTGGCCCGCTACGATTCGCCGGACGGTCTGCCGGGACTGGAAGGCGTGTTCCTGCCGTGCACGTTCTGGCTGGTCAGCTGTCTGGCGTTGCAAGGCAAGTCCGATGATGCATGGAACGCCTACCGGCGCGCGCTCGGCTGCGCCAACGATCTCGGGCTGATGTCCGAGGAATTCGATCCGGTCAGCGGCCAGATGCTCGGCAATTTCCCGCAAGGACTGACACACGTATCGCAGATCATGGCAAGGCTGGCGCTGGCCAAGGTGGAGCAAGGGCGGGGCGCTGCAATGCCGGCCGGGCAGGGGGCCGTGGCCGCAACCGGCGGCGCTCTCGATCAGCCAAACGTGTCGCCCGTGCCAGGTTCCTGGCCGGTGGGCTCCGGGTAGTCGCTGCATGAAATGCCGCGCGGAATATGCGCCGCAGCGGCGTCCGGTGGCCATGCTGTACGCCTACCGGAATTGAGCCGCCTCAAAGCCGCTTCGAGGTGTCCGCATAATCTGGACTTCTGCATCCACGGGCGGCGTCGACGGGGATCGCGGCATAGGAGCACCCGGCCAACTTCTATGAGCTGACGCCGCTCCAGGCGTATTTTCTGGATGACATGCGCAGCAGGGCTGCACGCAAGGGCTCACGCCAGGATGGCAGCACAAGTTGGGGACGGTCATGTACAGAACCATACTCATTCCGACCGACGGTTCCGCACTCTCCAGGCAGGCGGTGACGAGCGGCGTATTGTTCGCCAGGAATCACGATGCCGCCGTGATCGGCATCCACGTGACGCCGGTACCGCACGACGAACAGCTTCAGGCATGGATGCATCATGATCCGCATTACGAGGAGCGGCGGCAGGCCCTGTTCGACAAGTTCGCAGACGAATATCTGGCGTTCGTCGCCAACAGCGCGCTCGCCGAGGGCGTGCCCTGTACCTGCAGGAAGGTCAAGGCGAGCGAGCCCGGGTTGGCTATCGCGCAGGCGGCGGAGCATGCGCGCTGCGATCTGATCTATATGGCGTCGCACGGCTGGAAAGGGGAGCGGGCGCAGATCCTCGGCAGCGAGACGCTGAAGGTGCTCCATTACAGCAGAGTGCCGGTGCTGGTCTACAAACCGGGGCGCGAACGGGCACCGGCTGCGGGGAAGAAGTAACAGCAAGGACGGAGGTCGAGCATGACGATCAATGAATGCTGCAAGATTGACGTGGTGTGTTGCGAGGCGGGTACGCCGATTCCGGAAGTCGCCGCGCTGATGCGCGCGCACCATGTAGGAGACATCGTCGTCATCGAGAACCGCGATGGCATGCGCTTTCCGGTCGGGATCGTGACCGATCGCGATCTCGTGGTCGAAATCATGGCGGTGCAGCTCGATCCGAAGGTGTTCACCGCCGGCGACATCATGAGTGCTCCGGTGGCGACAGTAGCCGAAGACGAGGACGCGATCGAGACCTTGCGCCTGATGCGCAGTTACAAGGTGCGGCGCCTGCCGGCGGTCACGGCGGCTGGTGCCCTGTTCGGCATCGTCACTGCCGACGACCTGGTCAGCATGCTGATCGCCGAATTGTCCGGCATGGCCGGCGCACTCGTCGATCAGCGCTCCAGGGAGGCGCATCTGCGCCGATAGCATCGCGCAGGCAGATGCAATGGAGGCTGGCATGGCCGAACAGAAGTTGCGCTACGTGCGCTGGTTCTCGGAGACGGGCATCGCCGAGGTGGCCGAGGTCGGCGGCAAGAACGCCTCTCTCGGGGAAATGTACCGGGAACTGACGGCCAAGGGCGTGCGGGTGCCGAACGGCTTCGCGATCACCGCCGACGCCTATCGCTATGTGCTCGACCGGGCCGGCGCATGGGCGCCTCTGCGCGAGGCGCTGGCCGGGCTCGATCCGGATGACGTGGACGATCTGGCGCGGCGCGCCCGGCGGGCGCGCGAGATCGTTTATGCGGCCCCGGTACCGGACGACCTGGCCGACGAAATCCTGACTGCATATGCGGCGCTGCGCAAGGAATACGGCGACGACGTGACGGTGGCGGTGCGTAGTTCGGCTACCGCCGAGGACCTGCCGACGGCCAGCTTCGCCGGCCAGCACGAAACTTTTCTGAACGTATCCGGCGGGGCGAGGCTGCTGGATTCGGTGCGGCGCTGCTTCGCCAGCCTGTTCAAGGACCGCGCGATCCGCTACCGGATCGACAACGGTTTCGACCACATGAAGGTATTCCTGTCGGTCGGCGTAATGAAGATGGTGCGTTCCGACCTGGCAGCCAGTGGCGTGATCTTCACACTCGACACCGAAACCGGCTTTCGCGACGTGGTCTTCGTCACCGGGGCCTATGGCCTTGGCGAGAACGTGGTGCAGGGGATGGTGGATCCGGACGAGTTCTACGTATTCAAGCCGACCTTCAGGGCCGGACGCCGCGCGGTGTTGCGCCGCTCGCTCGGCAGCAAGAAGCTCCGCATGGTGTATGCCAGCGCGGCCGGCCGCGAAACCACGCGCAACGTACCCACGCCGAAAGAGGACAGGCGGCGTTTCTGTGTGGGCGACGACGAGGTGCTGGAGCTGGCGCAGGCGGCGATCGTGATCGAGGATCATTACGGCGCCAAGGCCGGCCATGCCACGCCGATGGATATCGAATGGGCACGCGACGGTATCGACGGCAAACTTTATATCGTACAGGCGCGTCCGGAAACGGTTGCCTCGCGCAAGACCGTCGCGCTGCTGGAGGAATACCGGTTGCGGCAAAAAGGCAAGGTGCGGGTGCGCGGACGCGCGGTCGGCGGCAAGGTGGCCGCCGGCATGGCGCGCGTGATCACCGATGTCGGCCAGCTGAACCAGTTCCGGCCGGGCGAGGTGCTGGTGGCCGATACCACCACGCCCGACTGGGGAACGGTGATGAGGACCGCGGCGGCGGTAGTCACCAACCGCGGTGGCCGTACCTGCCATGCGGCGATCGTCGCCCGCGAAATCGGCATCCCGGCGGTAGTCGGCTGCGACGATGCGACCGAAACCCTGCGTACCGGCGACGAGATCACGGTTTCCTGCGCCGAGGGGGATACCGGCTTCGTCTACGCCGGCCGTGTCCCGTTCGACACGGTCCGTACCGACCTGTCGACGCTGCCGCGGCCGCGAACCCAGCTGATGATCAACCTGGGCAACCCGGACGTGGCGTTCCAGAACAGTTTCCTGCCGGTCGATGGGGTCGGCCTGGCACGCATCGAATTCATCGTCGCCGAGCACATCAGGGCGCATCCGATGGCGCTGCTGCATCCTGAAAGGATAGACGATGCCGGCGTGCGCGCCGAGATCGCGGCGCTGACACGCGCCTATGCTCGACCGGCAGACTACTTCGTACAGCGGCTCTCGGAGGGTGTCTCCACCATCGCGGCGGCGTTTTATCCGAAGCCCGTCATCGTGCGCATGTCGGATTTCAAGACCAATGAGTATGCGAACCTGCTGGGCGGGCGCTGGTTCGAGCCGGAGGAGGCCAATCCGATGATCGGTTTTCGCGGCGCCTCGCGCTACGCCCATCCGGCCTACGCGGAAGGGTTCGCGCTGGAATGCGCGGCGATGAAGCGGGTACGCGAGGACATCGGTCTGGACAACGTCCGGCTGATGATCCCGTTCTGCCGCCGCGTGCAAGAGGCCGAAGCCGTGCTGCGGGCGATGGCGGAGCATGGCCTGGCGCGTGGCGGCAACGGCCTGGAAATCTACGTGATGTGCGAGATTCCGAACAACGTAATCCAGATCGACGCGTTCTCGAAGCTGTTCGACGGTTTCTCGATCGGCTCGAACGACCTGACCCAGTTGGTCCTCGGAGTCGACCGCGATTCCGAAATCGTTGCCTTCGATTTCGACGAGCGCGATGCCGGCGTGAAGGAGATGATACGGATGACCGTGGAAGGCGCCCGGCGCAACGACCGCCATTGCGGTATCTGCGGCCAGGCGCCGTCCGACTACCCTGAGATGGCCGAGTATCTGATCACGCTCGGTATCGATTCGCTCAGCCTGAATCCGGATACCTTGCTCAAGACGCTGCGCCTGACGCTCGATGTCGAGAGGCGGCTAGGCGGCACGCGGCACTAATGCTGTTCGGCATATAGCCGCACGAAATCGAGCGACGACACGATGCCCTTCATCTTGCCTCCCTCCAACACCACCACGTGGTGTACATGGCGCTCAAGCATCCGTTGCGCGACCTCGGCCAGCGGCGTGTCGGGCGCGGCTTCGAGCAGCCGGTAGCTGCATATCTCCCAGGCCTCGACGGTTTGCGGGTCGCGCTTCTGCGCGTGGAAGCGCAGCAGGTCGGTTTCGGTAAGGACGCCGAGCACGGCGCCATCCACATCGCGCACCGGCGCTGCCGTGATCCCGCGTGACTTCATCAACGCCTCGGCCTGGCCGACGGTATCGTCCATCGCGACCGGATGTACGTCCCGCTGCATGATCGAAGAAATCGGCTGGTCCATGATATCGAATGAAAAAGCGGAAAACAGGCGAGAGGCAGCCGCAACAGCCCCGTGCCATACGCTAGCGTCGAACAGGCGAATCCGGATGAGTTTGACCTGCATCAATTCCTAGGCGGCGTGCGCAGGAGCACGATATCAAGAGGCTGGCCTGTCAGGCACTGTGTGAAGACAAGGGCGCGGCCAACCGGCGGTGATCGGCAAGCCTGGGCCTTGGAGTAGCACAAGGAGAAACCATGTCCTACAAAACGATTCTGGTTCATGTCGATGAGTCGCCCCATGTCGACCGGCGCATAGAGGTGGCCGCCGCGATCGCGCATGACATGGGCGGCCACCTGATCGGCGCGGCCGCCGGCGGCATCGCGCAAGGCGGTGACACGCATTCCATCCTCGGGCGCTTCTCGGCTCTGGCTCGCAAGCTGGCGGTGAGGTCCTTCGAGACGCGTCTGATCGAAGAGGATGCGGCGACTGCAATCAGCCGCTCAAGTGTGCTCTGCGATCTGGTTGTGTTGGGACAAGGCGAGGCCGATGGCGAGTTGCGAAGCGCGCCTGCCGATTTCATCCAGTACGTCGTGCTCAATTGCGCCTGCCCGGTGCTGGTTGTGCCGGACGGCACCGAACTGGCGATGCCTTATCGGCGGGTGCTGATTGGCTGGGACGGCCGCGCGGCGGCAGGGCGTGCGCTGCGCGCCGCCTTGCCGCTGTTGGCAGGTGCCGCCACGGTAGAGGTGGCCGAAATCGGTCCGCTGCAGCAGGTTGTCAATGGAGAAGCGCTGCGGAATGCAGAACTGCATGCCTACATGGAGCGGCACGGTATTCCGATCCGCGTCGTGCACGAGACGGCCGAAAGCGAGGGCGGCCGGGAGCTGCTGACGCTGGCCGGGCGGCTGGCATCAGACCTAGTCGTGATGGGGTGCGTCGCGCATCCGCAGTATGCGGGTCCGGCTGGCGTAAAACTGGGTGGAGCGACACGCGCCATGCTCGAAAACATGCCGACGGCAGTGCTGATGGCACGGTAGCCGGCGGCTTTGAGCGGGGTCAAGGAGCGTGTCATGTTCACGCTTAGCCTTTTATGAGC
>JBAUJK010000030.1:0-4082 GCA_049683695.1 Burkholderiaceae bacterium | reverse complement strand
CGCGCCTCGATCGCGGCGACGGTGGCCAGCGCATCGTCGCGGGAACCGCGATAATGCACGGCCACGTCCCAGCCGCGCTCGGCCAGCGCCAGCGCGATGCTGCGGCCGATGCGGCGTGCGGCGCCGGTTACCAGCGCGGCTTTCGGTGGAAGGCTGTTCATCGGATAGCGGTGTCGGATGCGGCGCGGCACGCCGGGCGGCCGCGGGTTTCGTCGATCGAATGCAAATACAATAGCGCCATGCAACTGCAACTGCCAGAACCCGCCGCCGATGCGCTGGCCGCGTCGAACGCGCTGCGGCAGCTGATCGGCGCCGAGATCGAGCGCGCCGGCGGCTGGATTTCCTTCGCGCGCTACATGGAACTGGCGCTGTACGCGCCCGGCCTCGGCTATTACAGCGGCGGCGCCGCCAAGCTGGGCAAAGACGGTGATTTTACAACCGCCCCCGAAATCACGCCGCTGTTCGGCGCCGCGCTGGCGCAGGCGATCGCGCCGCTGCTGGCGCAGAGCGCACCCAACCTCCTCGAATTCGGCGCCGGCAGCGGCCGTCTGGCGCGCGACCTGCTGACCGAGCTCGCCGCGCTTGGCGCCGCCCCCGAACACTACTGGATCGTCGAACTGTCGGGGGAGTTGCGCGCGCGCCAGGAGGCGCTGCTGCGCGACTTTCCGCAGGTGCAGTGGCTGTCGCAGCTGCCGCCGGCGTTCTCCGGCGTCGCGCTCGGCAACGAAGTGCTGGATGCGATGCCGGTGCAGCTGGTGGTCAAGACCGCAGCCGGCTGGCGCGAACGTGGCGTTGGCGTCGGCCCCTCCGGCTTCGTGTTCGCCGAGCGCGATTGCGAGCCGGCGCTGCTGGCGCAGATCGCGGCGCAGATTCCGGATGCCGAGCTGCTGCCGCCCGGCTACGTCACCGAAGTGCACGCGGCCGCCGCCGGCTTCATGGCGGCGCTGGCGGCGCTGCTGGCGGCCGGCCGGGAGGCGGGCGGCACCGGCGGCGCCGCGCTATTGATCGACTACGGCTTCCCGGCGCACGAATACTATCTGCCGCAGCGCGCTGCCGGCACGCTGATGTGCCACTACCGGCATCACGCGCACGACGACCCGTTCTACCTGCCGGGCCTGCAGGACATCACTGCGCACGTCGATTTTTCGGCGATGGCGCGCGCCGCGCAGAGCGGCGGGCTGGAGGTGCTCGGCTATGGCAGCCAGGCGGCGTTCCTGCTCGACGCCGGCATTGGCGAGCTGCTGCTGCGCACGCCGCCGGAAGACGCGCTGCGCTATCTGCCGCAGGCCAACGCGGTGCAGAAACTGCTGTCGCCGGCCGAGATGGGCGAGCTGTTCAAGGTGCTGGTGGTCGGCGCCGGCGTGCGGCTGGGGCCGCAGTTCGAGCGCCACGACCGCAGCCACCGACTCTAGGTGTTTCCATATACTATTGGCAGTATTTTCAAAGTCGCAGGTGTTGCCTGCGGAAAATGACGTATTTTTGAATTTTTGCGGGGAGTATCTGTGGAGGCAAGCGCATGATCCGCTGGTTGCTGGTGGTGTTCATCGCGCTGGCGGTGTTTTCGGCGGCCTTGCCGTGGCTGGAAAAGCTCGGCATCGGCCGCCTGCCGGGCGATCTGCGCTTCCGCCTGTTCGGCCGCAACTGGTCGCTGCCGTTCGCCTCGACCGTGCTGCTGTCGGCGCTGGTGTTCCTGGCGCTGCGGCTGTGGCGCTAGGCGCGCGCCGGCCTTTCCGCTGACCGAGTCCGATGCCGCCGACCCTGGAACAACTGCGCGCCCGTCACGGCAGCCGCTACAAGTGGCTGGTGCTGCTGACGGTGCTGCTGGGGACCATGTCGTCGATCCTGTCGTCGACCATCATCAACGTCGCGATTCCCGACCTTTCCCACTACTTCTCGATCGGCCAGGGCAGCGCGCAATGGGTGGCGGCCGGCTTCATGCTGTCGATGACGCTGTCGATGCTGACCACGCCGTGGCTGCTGCTGCGCTTCGGGCTGCGCCGCACCTACACCGGCGCCATCGTGCTGCTGCTGGCCGGCGGCGTGATCGGCGGCTTCAGCTTCGATTTTTCCTTGCTGCTGGCGATGCGGGTGGCGCAGGGCCTGGCCGCCGGCGTGCTGCAGCCGATCCCGAACATCATCATCCTGCGTGCCTTCGCACCCAACGAGCAGGGCCGGGCGATGGGCTGGTTCGGCTTCGGCGTGGTGCTGGCGCCGGCGGTCGGGCCTTCGGTCGGCGGCTTCCTGGTCGAGCTGTTCGGCTGGCGCTCGATCTTCTTCGTCGTGGTGCCGTTCTGCATCGCCGCGCTGTGGCTGATCCGGCGCTTTTTGCCGATCAATTCGTCGCTGTTGGGCGACGCCAAGGCGCTCGACTGGAAGGGGCTGCTGCTGGCCGGCATCAGCACGATGAGCGTGCTGAACGGGCTGGCGCAGTTGCGCGCCGCGCCGCTGTACGGCGTGCTGCTGCTGGCGATCGGCGCGGCGGCGCTGGCTGGCTTCCTGTGGATCGAGCGGCGCAGCGAGCAGCCGCTGGTCAACCTGCGCCTATTCAGCTACCGCCAGTTCACGATGGGCGCGCTGGTCGCCTTCATCTACGGCATGGGCCTGTTCGGCTCGACCTACCTGCTGCCGGTGTACATGCAGATGGCGCTGAACTATTCGCCGTCGCACGCCGGCCTGGTGCTGCTGCCGGCCGGCGTCGTGCTGGCACTGGTGATCCCGCTCGCCGGCCGCCTGGCCGACAGCATCGCGCCGCGGCTGCTGGTGACCTTTGGCCTCGGCCTGTTGACGCTGTCGTTCGGGCTGATGACCGGCGGCTCGCTGACTACCACCTTCCTGGCGCTGGCGGTATGGGCGGTGATCGGCCGCATCGGCCTCGGCTTCGTGCTGCCGGCGCTGACGCTGGGCTCGATGCGCGGCGTCGATTCCAGCCTGATCGCGCAGGGCGCGTCGACCGTCAGCTTCCTGCGCCAGATGGGCGGCGCGATCGGCGTGTCGGTCGCCGGCATCGTGCTGGAGTGGCGGCTCGGCGCGCATCACGCCAGCCTGACCGAGGCCGGCGCCGATGCCGCCGCCCGCATCCACGCGTTCGACGAAACCTTCTGGTTCGTCACCGTCATCTGCGCGCTGGCGATGCTGGCGTCATGGCGCATGCAGCCGGCGCCGGAATCCGGGCGCGCCGGCTGAACCGGCGCCACGCCGGCGGCTGCAGCACCGGTGCTCCGGCTTCATTGCACAATAGGCAATTTCCCGCCGGCGGCATGCTTTTACGCAACTTTTCCTGCGCGGCCCACTCCAACGAGTCCAGCCACTCACGCCAGGGAAGCGGTCAGAATGGACAACCTGCTCGACGCCGGCGCCTTGCCCAAGCGCGCCGCGCTGCTGCCGCCGGCGGCAGCCAGGCATGATCGCCGCCGCCGCTCCGCGCGGCGCCCGATGCAGCAGCTACTGATCGTCGCCGGCTTCGTCGCGCTGTTCCTGTTCGGCCTGCTGGTGTTCCAGCGCCAGGGCCTGCTGGCGCCGTCGACGCTGGTGCAGGCAGCGCTGGCCTGCGCCGCCGCGCTGACGCTGTTCTACACCGTGTTTTCGATCGGCCTGAACCGGCGCGCGCGCGACCGCAGCCTGACCGCGCTGCAGGCGTTGTGCGGCACTGCGATCCTGCTGTGGGTGATCTACCAGGCGCCGGCCACCCACATCATGTTCGGCCCCTATCTGTTCGTCGCGGTGGCGTTCGGCACCTACCGGCTGCAGCGCGCCGAGGTGTTCGCGCTGATCGGGCTGGCGCTGACCGGCTTCGGCGTGCTGATCGGCGTGCATTACCTGGAGCGGCAGGACATCGGCCTGTTGCAGTCGGAAGCGCTGCACCTGCTGGTGGCGGTGCTGGCGCTGCCCGGCTTCATTCTGCTGGCGGCGCGCATGCGCTACATGAACGACGCGCTGCTGAAGGCCGGCGCCCGGATCGTCACGATCAAGCAGACCGCGCGCCGCGACCCGCTGCTGGGCTGCTACAACCGCCGCTACACGACCGCGGCGCTGGAGCAGTACCGCCGTGCCGCCGACCAGCACGGCAGCCCGCTGTGCCTGGC
>JBAUJK010000029.1:0-4506 GCA_049683695.1 Burkholderiaceae bacterium | reverse complement strand
GGCTCGCGCGAAGACTGGATCATCCGCGCCGGCGACGACTGGCACGGCTTCGGCAAGCTGGCGCCGGGCTTCAACATGCTCGACCCGATCAAGGCCACCATCGTCACGCCCGGCCTGCGGCTGGACGGGCAGTTCGACGACACCGGCATCCCGGCCTCGATCGTCACCAAGTACCTGGCCGAGCACGGCGTCATCATCGAGAAGTGCGGTCTGTACTCGTTCTTCATCATGTTCACGATCGGCATCACCAAGGGCCGCTGGAACACGCTATTGACCGCGCTGCAGCAATTCAAGGACGACTACGACAAGAACCAGCC
The DNA here is from genome assembly GCA_049683695.1 of Burkholderiaceae bacterium. Taxonomy (GTDB): domain Bacteria; phylum Pseudomonadota; class Gammaproteobacteria; order Burkholderiales; family Burkholderiaceae_D; genus DATJCV01. The sequence goes on along the minus strand of JBAUJK010000029.1, from coordinate 4,189 downwards.
GATCTGGCGCATCCTGCCGGAATTCGCCGCCGCCAACCCGCGCTACGAAAAGATCGGCCTGTACGACCTGTGCCTGCAGATTCACAGCTTCTACAAGTCGCGCGACGTCGCCCGCCTGACCACCGAGATGTACCTGTCCGACATGCAGCCGGCGATGAAGCCGTCCGACGCCTTCGCCAAGATGGCGCACCGCGAGATCGACCGCGTGCCGATCGACGAGCTGGAAGGCCGCATTACCTCGATCCTGCTGACGCCCTACCCGCCCGGCATCCCGCTCCTGATCCCGGGCGAGCGCTTCAACAAGACCATCGTCGACTACCTGAAATTCGCGCGCGACTTCAACGAGCGCTTCCCGGGGTTCGAGACCGACGTGCATGGGCTGGTCAAGCGGGAAGTCGATGGGCGGCGCGGGTATTTTGTGGATTGTGTGCGGCAGTAACCGTTCCACATTTCCCGCAGTTGCCGCAAGGCGCCGCACCGGAGCCGAGCTTGTATCGAAATGGGCACCCACATGTGGTGCCCATTTTCTTTTGTAGCACCGCCTGCGCTAATGCGGTTTCGCAGCCTGTCCTTCCGATCCGACTTACCGACACTCGAATTTCGTCGATTGCACGTGTCAACGTGACTCTCGGCGCAGAAGGTTTCCAGATCTATGCCCGCTCCTATGGCAGGCAGACAACTGCCAGCTCATCGGGCCGCCTGCCACGCAGGCGCCGATGAAAAACATAGCATTGTCTTTCCTGCAAGCAAGGAGTATGGTTTTGTATTTGTAGGCCCCGTGTTACATAAATGGGGAATACGCACTGCCTTTTTGGTGACGTTTTTCCCGGGTAATTGGGGCGCCCCAACATATGCGACTCTTTAAGTACATGCCTAAGAGACATCTTGAGGCTTTTTTTCGGCACGGTAGCCTCAAGATTGGAACTCTCTATGAGTACCGAAAGGTGGAACATTACGGCAGTGTTATTGGCGATAAGAACGAAGGCCTACACAAAACAGAACTTAGTCTCGCAGGTGGAGGAGAAATTGATCTAGCCGGTAATTCGCCCGAAGCGACCTTTTTCAGAAAACATGTTCTACGTCCAGATCAACGCGACTCGAAGGTGAAAATTGTCCTTGAAGATGGAGCTCGTCTTATTGCACATAGCAACTCACCAGACCTGTATATCTACTGCCTAACCTCAGAATATAACCCTGGAGTCATGAAGCAGTTTGGATGCGATGGCTGTATGGAGATCATCAATCCAGTAGCTTTTTTCTCTGCCGTTAGCCATCGCATCCGCCATCGCGGTAGGTTCGATGGCTGTGGGGCCGTGCAATACATGAGCAAAGACACCCATTACACAAAGCCACATTACCTTCATCCCGCAATAATGAAAGACGTTGAATTCTCATATCAAAAGGAGTGGCGTGCGATTTGGATTCCTAATAAAGAGCCGAAGAGGCCGTTATTTGTCCAGGTACCGAAGGCCGTGAAGCACTGCAGAGTCTATGCGCGCTCCGGCGGACAGTGAGCCAGCTTCGCTGTCTGCCCGCCGCTGAACTCGCCGTTAGGCTTATTTGAGGAACATTCAATGCCGGACAAAGAACATCTGATTGATCACCTGAAATATTTGATTTCCATTGTCGAGGGAAGCGGCAGTGGTCAAGACGCACTGAGGACGATTCGTCGAGAAGGGTTGTTTCATCCATTCTGGGATGTGGATTTCGAATATCGTCTTCGCCGCTTAGACAAAAAAATTGACGAGCTCCTAGAGCGTCCAGCGTCTTTATGCCGCATGGCCAGTGAAGAAGGCAACAACGTTATGAAGCTTATGACGGCGGTTGGAGTTGCTGCACGAACAGAGGCAATTGACTACATGCGGAACGGCTTCGGCGGAGCCAAACAACTTGTTATCTGTGATCCTTATTTTCTGCTATCCAACAGTAAAACATCGAAAGATGATTATCTAGACGGGATTAATGCAGTAATACCCAAAACCGTAAAGAGTATCGAGCTATTTGTGAAACCAAGAAAGCGAGACTCTGAAGTAGCAGCCGGGTTCACGAAGCTATGCCAGGACCGCGGCATTAAGTTGACCTGCCGAAAGACGGAAGAACTTCATGACCGAGTCTGGATTATCGATTCAACGCGTGCATTCGTGGTCGGAGCATCATTCAATGGATTGGGCAACAAGTGCGCATTCATTCTTGAGCTGCCGGAGGAAGACCGACGGGGCTTCATTAAGGAGGTTGGTTTGCTACGCGAACGCACCACACGCTCAAAATCGGCATAACTGTTGGTTCAACGCGGACGCCCACATGGGCCATGTGGGCATCCTCTACACTTCATGCTCCGATACCGGATAGTCAAGGCGTTAAATATCAAAAACAAGTTCCCAGTTACTAGATTTATTCTGATCGGGGACACATGCTGGGCTCGAACGCACCAGCCATCAATTGATGAAAATAGAAGTATGGGCTCAAACGATTGGGCTGGCGGTCGGAAACATTGACATATAAATGGAGTATATAAAGCTGTCGCGTTAATCTGCCGCACCAGCCAATCCAGGCCTTCCCCATTTCAGGAGAAAATGCGATGACCTCCCCCTCTGCTCTGGTCTTAACCGCCCTGATCGCCTGGACACTGCTGCTCCTGATCCTGATGGAAGTACTGCGCGCGCGATTGGTCGTCACCGGCCGCGTCACCGCCAACGCCTTCGCGCCCGACAACACCGGCCTGTCGCCTTTCATGCAGCGGCTGGCGCGCGCCCATGCGAATTGCCTGGAGGGCTTGCCGATCTTCGGTGGCTTGCTGGTGGTCGCGCTGCTGACCGGCAAGGCGGGCTTCACCGATCCGCTCGCGCCCTGGCTGCTGGCGGCCCGAATCGTACAGTCGCTGATCCATCTGGCGTCCACCAGCGTGGTGGCGGTCAACCTGCGCTTCACCGCTTTTACCGTGCAGCTCGGGATCGCCGTCTACTGGTCGTACCTGCTGCTGATGCGATAGCGCCGCGCCTTTCCGCAGGCATTCCGATGAAGCGTCCCGCGCGTTGCCTGCCGCGACCGCTACGCTGGGCGTGCTGGGCGGCGGCGCTGGCATTCGCCGCACAGGCGGCCGTTGCCGAGGAACGCGCGAATTTCTTCAACGACCCGTTCCTGCAGGCGACCAATGGCATCGCCGACTGCCCGGTGCCGCCCGGCCCGGCGATCACGCGCGCCGAGATGGAGGCGCAGGCGCATTCGCGCATCGAACGCGGCACCAGCTGCTTCCAGTCCGGCCGCTGCCGGCTGCCGAACTCCTATCTGTACGACCAGGAAATCATCCCGCGCGTCAAGAAAGCCATCCTGGCCGACGGCCGCTTCGCCGACACCAGCGTCTGGGTCGAGGGTCAGCGGCGCTGGGTGTGGCTGAAAGGCTGCGTACGGCAGCCGCAGCAGGCGAAGGAACTGGAAGAACTGGTGCGCAGCCTCGACGATGTGGAAGCCGTGATCGATCAGCTAAGCGTCCAGGCGCACTGATCCGCATCGGCAACTGCAGGGGAGTATGAGTAAAATGCGGGCGTTTTTCCTGCGGGATAGGATGTATATGTAGGGAGTATATTCCTCGACCAGACCAGTCCGGCGGACTCGGCCACAATTGCCCTAGGCCACCGCCATCCGCGCAGTCCAGCGTTACGCCTTCGGCAGCGCCGCGCCAGGCAGGCGGCCGTCGACGACGTCCGCCGCCGCCGGATAGCCGGCGATCGCGGTGGCGGCCAGCACCGCGCGCTGCACCGCGATCGCCATGACTTCGGCCGCCACCATCCCCAGCAGCAGCAGATTGCCCGAGCGGCCGGCGGCGCCGGTGCCGAGCGCGAAGATGGTGTCGCCGTCGTAGCTGGTATGGATCGGATTGATGGTGCGGGCCAGCCCGTCGTGCGCCTGCTGCGCGATCTTTTGCGCCTGCGCCTTGGTCAGCACGGCGTCGGTGGCGATGCAGCCGATGGTGGTGGCGCCGCCTTCGAGCAGCGACAGCGGCAGCTCGCCGGCCAGGATCGCCGCGCGCGTATCGAGCAGCGCCGTGCCGTCCGCCGTGCGCGCGCCGGCCAGCACCCGCCCGCTCATGGGATCGATCACGTCGCCGACCGCGTTGACCGCGACGATGGCGCCGACCGTCAGGCCGTCGACCGTCAGCGAGGCGCTGCCGAGACCGCCCTTCATCGCGCGC
>JBAUJK010000028.1:0-3313 GCA_049683695.1 Burkholderiaceae bacterium | reverse complement strand
CGTTCCGCCTCGGCATCACCGACTATCCGGCCGCACGCGGTGCCGCCCACCGCGACGCCTGCCTGCGCGCGCTGGCGCTGTACGAGGACGGCCGATGAAGCTGCCGCTGCCGTTGCCGCCGGCGCGGCCGATGTCGCGCGACAAGTCGGACACGCTGCTGCTGCTGTTCGCCTGCCTGCTGGTGCTGGCACCGCATGCGAGCCACCTGCCGGGCCGCGCCACGCTGCTGTGCGCACTGCTGCTGGCCTGGCGCGGCTGGATCACGCTGCGCGGCAACCGGCTGCCGTCGCACTGGCTGCTGCTGCCGCTGGCGGCGCTGGCGATGGCCGGTGTCTGGCTGCACTACAGGACGCTGCTCGGGCGCGATGCCGGCGTCACGATGCTGGTGCTGCTATTGGCCTTCAAGCTGCTGGAGATGCGCGCGCGGCGCGATCTGTTCGTGGTGCTGTTCCTCGATTTCTTCGTGCTGCTGACCGGCTTCTTCTATTCGCAATCGATCGCCGCCGCGCTATGGATGGCGGCGGCGCTGGTGGCGCTGCTGGCGGCGCAGATCAGCTTCCAGTACACCGGCGCGGTGCCGCCGCTGTGGCAGCGGCTGCGGCTGGGCGCCACGGTGTTCGCGCTGGCGGCGCCGCTGGCGCTGGTGTTCTTCGTGTTCTTTCCGCGCATCCAGGGTCCGCTGTGGGGTTTGCCGAGCGATGCCCAGGCCGGCCGCAGCGGCCTGTCGAACCGGATGGAACCGGGCGCCATTTCGCGACTGGCGCTGTCGGACGACATCGCCTTCCGCGCCCGCTTCGACGGCACGCCGCCGCCGCGCGCGCAGCGCTATTGGCGCGGCCCGGTGCTGGGTCTCTACGACGGCCGCGCCTGGAGCGAGCTGCGACCACCGCTGGCGACCGGCCAGCCGCCTCTGTTCCGCTCGCACGCGGCGCCGCTGCGCTACCAGGTGACGCTGGAGCCGCACGGCCAGCGCTGGCTGTTCGCGCTGGAGATGCCGGCGGCCGTGCCGCAGATCGCCGGCAATCCGGCGCGGTTCGGCGAGCAGCGCGAGCTGCTGGCCAGCCAGCCGATCACGCGCCGGCTGCGCTACGACGCCGTGTCCTACCTCGACTTCGAGCTGGAGCCGATCGAATCGCCGCTGCTGCTGCAACCGTGGCTGCAACTGCCGCCCGGGCGCAACCCGCGCACGCTGGAACTGGCGCACCGGCTGCGCCGCGAAACTGACGACGGCGCGCAGCTGGCGCAACAGGTGCTGCGCTACTTCCGCAGCGAGGAATTCCGTTACACGCTGGAGCCGCCGCCGCTGGGCGCCGACGGCGTCGACGAATTCCTGTTCACGACACGCGCCGGCTTCTGCGAGCACTACGCCGGCGCCTTCGTGGTGCTGATGCGGGCGATGGACATCCCGGCGCGCGTGGTGACCGGCTACCAGGGCGGCGACATCAATCCGGTCGACGGCTTCATGACGGTGCGCCAGTCCGACGCCCACGCCTGGGCCGAGATCTGGCTCGACGGCCGCGGCTGGACCCGCGTCGATCCGACCGCGGCGGTGGCGCCGAACCGGATCGAACTGAACCTGTCCGGCGCGCTGCCGCGGCCTCTACTGGGCGGGCTGCTGCAGCTGGAAGCCGGCGAGCGCTCGTGGCTGGCGCGCTGGCAGCGTCTGCGCGCCGGCTGGGATGCCGCCACCAACGCCTGGAACCAGTGGGTGCTGAACTACGGCAGCGACAACCAGCAGGCGCTGCTGCGCCGGCTCGGCATCAAGGAGCCGGACTGGCCCCAGCTGGCGCTGCTGATGGCGCTGTCGGCGAGCGCGCTGCTGGCGCTGATGATGGCGCCACAGCTGTTGCGGCGGCGCAAGATCGACGCTGCCGATGCGCTATACTCGGCGCTTTCGCGGCGCATGGCGCGGCACGGGCTGGCGCGCGAAATCCACGAAGGACCGCGCGCCTGGCGCCGGCGCCTGACGGCGCCGCAATCGCCGCTGCCGGCCGCCACCCGCGAAGCCGCCGCGCATTTTTTGCAACTGTACGAAGCGCTGCGCTACGGTCCCCGGCGTGGCGATCCGGCCGCCGAGCGCGCCGCCATCCTGTCCCGACTCAAGACCCTGCTGAACCGATGCCGCTGAACCTAGTCGAATCCTGCCGCCGCCTGCCGCTGCTGGCGACGCTGTCCCTGACGCTGGCCGCCTGCAGCGGCCTGAATGCGCACAACCTGGCCGGCGCCGCGCCGCCGCAAAAAATGCAGAAGACGCAGAAGGCGCCGCAGGCGGCCGCCGAAGCGGCACCCGGCGACTTCACCGACGCCGCGCGCTGGCCGCAGGTGGCGCAATTCATCGAACGCATGGTCGAGCTGCACGGCTTCGATCGCGCCGAACTGCAGCGTCTGTTCGATCAGGTGCGCCATCTCGATTCGGTGATCCGGCTGATGCAGCCGGCGCCGCCCAGCAAGCCGAAGAACTGGAACGCCTACCGCGCGCGCTTCGTCGATCCAGTGCGCATCAACGCCGGCGTGCGTTTCTGGAACCAGTATTCGGACAAGCTGGCGCAGGCCGAGGAACGCTTCGGCGTACCGGCGGAAATCATCGTCGCCATCCTCGGCGTCGAGACCATCTACGGCCGCAATACCGGCAGCTTCCGTGTGATGGATTCGGTGGCGACACTGGCCTTCGATTACCCGGATACGCCGAACCGTACGGCGCGCATGGATTATTTCCGCGGCGAGCTGGAAAATACGCTGCTGTTCGCGCGGCAGTCCGGCATCGATCCGTTCACGCTGATCGGTTCCTACGCCGGCGCCATCGGCCTGCCGCAGTTCATGCCGGGCAGCATCATGCGCTACGCGGTCGATTTCGATTCCGACAACGTGATCGACCTGCGCAATTCGCCGGCCGACGCCATCGGCAGTATCGCCAATTTCCTGCTGCAACACGGCTGGCGTGCCGGCGAGCCGATCGTCTTTCCAGCCACGGTGAGCGAGCAGGACGGCCGGCGCGACTGGGAAGCCTTGATCGGCCAGGGCCTGAAGGCCAGTTATTCGGTCGAGCAGCTGCGCGCGGCCGGCGTACGGCCGGCGATCGAGCCGCTGCCGGACATGCTCTACGGCCTGATCGATCTGCAGAACGGCACCGATCCGACCGAATACTGGCTGGCGACCGCCAATTTTTTCGCGATCACGTACTACAACCGCAGCTACTTCTACGCGATGTCGGTGGTCGACCTGGCGCGCGCGATCCGTACTGCGCGCAATCATTGACCCCGATACTCCCGACACAGGCAGGCTGCGCCGGGCACTAACCGGTCGAGTTAGACCG
>JBAUJK010000027.1:0-13264 GCA_049683695.1 Burkholderiaceae bacterium | reverse complement strand
TTTCAGCGCCGATCAATTCGCCGCATTCCAGCTGCGCTGCCAGGCGCGCCAGCTCGAAGCGGCGCGTTGCCGCCGGCGCCGTATCCAGTAGCACGAGTTGCCGCCGTTCGGGGTCGTAATGGGCATGGGCGTGCGGGCTGGCCGCACCCTGGTCGAGGACCGGCTCGATCGTCGCCGCCACCGCGTGACGCTGCCGCAGGTAGTCGATCAGCGCGCTCTCTACGTGGCCGGGAGCGATCCCGGTGGCGCTGCGGATGTCGATCGCCGCCTGCTCCAGCCGCGGAAAGTGGCTTTCCTTTTCCTGGATGAAATCATCGACTTCCTCCACCGGCGTCACCGACCGGGTCGACGAGCGCGCGCGGTCGAAGAAGGCCGCCAGCGCCTGCGCCACGTCCGCCAGCCGCGCGCTTTCGGCGGCGATGATTCCGAGAAAGCGCTTTTGCTCGTTGGCGTCTAGCTCGTCGATGTTTTCCAGGATTTCGGACGAGGAGCGGATCGCCGCGACGTTGGTCAGCATGCTGTGGATGGCGTCGCCCAGGAACGGGTCCTGGTTCAGGCGGTCGGACAGCGCCGTCACCGCCTCGTTGCGATCGTGATAGGCGCGGTGCAGCATGATCAGCGCCTGTGCCCATTGCGGATGCTGGCTGGCGAAGTCGCCGGCCGCCGCCGGCGCTAGCTGCAGCGGGCTGAAGATCGACTCGCCGCTCAGTTCGGCCAGGTCGTTGACCAGCCGCCGCTCCGCCGCGCCATCGAACAGATCGACCGCGACGCCCAGCTCACCGGCGATTTTCTTCAGCAGGCTGCCGCCGATGTTGCGCTTGTTGTTTTCGATCAGGTTCAGGTAGGAAGCGGAAATGCCGAGCCGCGCCGACAACGCGGCCTGGGTGATGCCGAGCGCGCGGCGGCGGTCGCGAATCTTGAATCCAATGACGCTGTGTGCCATGCCTTTCCCTATCCGCGGGGCTGTTTTTGTTGCGGCGCAATGTCAAGCATTTACAAAATAAACTGGCTTGTAAATTGAATATTTACAAAATTATCGTTTTTAGTCAATAGCTTACGTTTTTATCGACAAAAATTGCGCCGGAGTTATTTTTTTCTGCTAACGTGATAATCAGTTGGAGGGGCTCGATGAGCCGCGGCTTGGCAGGGACGAATATCTCCTGTCGATCGCAACAAGAGAACGAATATTCAACCAACCGATGTGAGGAGACACATGTCCAAGTTCAAGTTCAAAAACGGGACGACGCCCGCCGTTTCGCGCCGTGATGTGCTGCAGATGGGGGCCGGTGCGGCGTTACTGGCCGGTGTCGGCAATGTCCGCTGGGCCTATGCCGCCGACAAGCCGGCGATCGGCACCTGGCCGGCCGGCTCGCAAGGCGACACGGTGTATATCGGCGCCGCGGTGCCGCTGACCGGTACCTATGCGGTACAGGGCGAGGACGAGCGCAAGGGCATGGAACTCGCCATCGAACATATCAACACCAACCATGAACTGATGAAGAAGCTGGCGCCGAAGATCAACAACGGCGTGCTCGGCAAGAAGGTCGGCTTCCTGTCGGCCGACTCCGCCGCCAAGCCGAACCAGGCGCTGCAGGTCGAGCAGACCTTCATCAACCAGAACAAGATCATCGCGATGATCGGCTCGACCTCGTCGGCCGTGGCGGTGGCACTGAACAAGTTCGCGCAGCGCGAGAAGATTCTCTACATGGCAGGCATTTCCGGTTCCAACGACACCACCGGCAAGGATTGCGTGCGCTACGGCTTCCGCCAGGGCTTCTACGGCGAAATGGCGGCGAACGCAATCGGCCCGATCCTGGTCAAGCAGTTCGGCAAGAACCGCAAGGCCGCGTTCATGACGCCGGACTACACCTACGGCCACACCACGACCAAATCCGTCAACGACTACCTGACCAAGGAAGGCGGCTGGACGATGGTAACCAACCAGGTGTCGCCGCTCGGCACCCAGGATTTCAGCCAGTACCTGACCAACATCGCCAACTCCGGCGCCGAATTCCTGATCAACGTCAACTGGGGGCGCGACGCGGTGCTGTCGAGCCAGCAGGCCAAGCAGTTCGGTTTGCTGCCGAAGATGACGCTGGTGATCCCCTACCAGATCCCGTTCCTGGCCCGCGAGGCCGGGGTCGACATCACGGCTGGCGTGTTCGCGGCAACCGATTTCTGGTGGACGCTCGAGGAGAAATATCCTCTGGCAAAGATGTTCGTCGAATCGTTCCACAAGAAATACGGCTACCGCCCGGAATGGGGTGCCGAGAACGGCTATGTCAGCTTCGCCCACTGGGCGCGCATGGTGACCGAGGCGAACAGCTTCTACCCACCGGACGTCATCAAGCAGTACGAGAAGGGCCAGACCATCCCGTCGCTGCTCGGGGATGTCCATTACCGGCCGCAAGACCACCAGTGCGTCCGTCCGGTCGTCCTGGTGCGCGGCAAAGCCAAGAAGGACATGAAGAACGACGAGGACTTCTGGGAAGTGCTCGAAGTCGTCCCCGGCGAAAAGGTGATCCAGCCGGCCGGTGAATTCGGCTGCAAGCTGGGCGACTACACCTGACCGCCCGCAACGTCTCCGGGTATCCGTACGGACCCGGGGGCGCCTGCCTATACCCGCCGCCCTGCATGACGGCGGGTATCCATATCCCCGGCGCGCGATTCCGGCGCCGGAAAGAATAATCATCGAATCGATCGACGATCGGGGTGGGTCAGCGTGATCAACTGGGCTAATTTCATATCGCAATGTTTCAACGGGCTGGTGCTGGGCGCGCTCTTGGCGCTCATTTCCTCCGGCCTGACGATCATTTACGGCACCCTCGGCGTGCTCAATCTTGCGCATGGCGCGATGTTCATGCTGGGCGGATATGCCGGCTGGGTGGCCTTCACCTATTCCGGCTCCTTCATCCTGGCCGTCGTCGTCGGTGCGCTATTCGTGATGCTGATGGGCGTGGTGATGGAGCAGTTGATCATCCGCCACTTCTATTCACGGCCGGCTGAAGACCAGCTGCTCGTCACCTTCGGGCTGGGCATCGTCCTGGTCGAAGCGGTGCGCTTCTTCTTCGGCAGCCTGTCGAAGTCGGTGCCGCCGCCGGCACCGCTCGGGGGCATTACGAACCTCGGCTTCATGGTCTATCCAACCTATCGGCTGGCCCTGCTCGGCATCGTCACGGTGGCGCTGCTGCTGCTGTACTTCGTGCTCTACCGTACGCGGATCGGCATGATCGTGCGCGCCGGGATCGAGGATTCGGTGATGGTCGATTCGCTCGGCATCAACGTCTACCGGATCTTCATGCTGGTGTTCGGCATCGGCGCGATGGCAGCCGGATTCGCCGGCATCGTCAACGCACCGGTGGTCTCGATCGCGCCCGACGTCGGCGAGGCGATCCTGGTGCAGACCTTCGTCGTCGTCGTCATCGGGGGCGTCGGCTCGTTCCCTGGCGCGGTGCTGGGCGGCCTGATCGCCGGCGAACTCATCAGCATCACGTCGATGTTCAATCCCGCCTATTCCTACGTCGTCCTGTTCATCGCGATGACGCTCGTACTGGTGCTTCGTCCGCGCGGACTGCTTGGCACTATCGGCCGCGAATAAACGCCATCTACCCATGCTCAAACAACGCCCATTCCTCGTCGAGACGATAACGATCCTCTGCCTGATCGCTGCGCCTTTCGTGCTACCCCATCTCGGCTTCACGCCGACCACGATCAACCGCATCCTCATCTGGGGGCTGGTCGGCATCGGCTTCGATCTGCTGTTTGGCTATACCGGTCTGCTGTCGTTCGGCCAGTCCGCGTTCTTCGGCAGTGGCGGCATGTTCGCCGCCTACCTGCTGACCCAGACTTCGTTCACCAATACCATCGCGGCCGTCATTCTCGGTACGATCGTGGCGGGCGTCATCGGCTATCTGGTCGGCCTGATCGCGCTGCGCCGCACCGGTATCTACTTCGCGATGATCACCGTGGCGATCGCCGAAGTGTTCTTCTTCGTCGAGTTCAACCCGCTGGCGGAATACACCGGCGGCGAGAACGGCCTGCCCGGTGTGCCTACCCCGAACCTGAGCCTCGGCTTCACGACGCTGGAGTTCAGCAGCAACTGGTCGATGTACGCGTTCTTCGCATTCTGGTACTTCGTCGGTCTGGTGATCGCGCTGCGCATCGTGCGCTCGCCGTTCGGCCTGATATTGCGCGCGATCCGCGACAACCCGCGGCGCGCCCAGGCGCTGGGACACAACATCCACCGCTACAAGCTGGCCGTGTTCGTGATCGCGGCGATGTACTCGGGCTTTGCCGGCGGCCTGCTGGGCATGATGCAGGGCTTCATGCCACCGGATGCCTTCATGTTCGCCACCTCGGGCGAGATCGTCATGCAGACCGCGATCGGCGGCGCCGGCACGTTGTTCGGGCCGCTGCTCGGCGCGGCGGTGTGGCTCTACCTGAGCGATTTCTTCCAGACCACGCTGAATCTCGGCGGCACCTGGAAGCTGGTCCTCGGCATCGTCTTCGTGCTGCTGGTGTGCTTCCTGCGCCGTGGGCTGGTCGGCGCCATCGTCGACCTCTATCACCTGGTGCGGGGCGACAGGAAGGTCATCGAAGGGGAAGCCGAGCAGGCGCCTGCGGCGCCCGCGCCGGCACCCGTCGCGCCGGCAGCCGGAATGGCTCTGCGCGCTCCGACCAACGGCAGGGACGGTCCGATCCTGCAGGCCTCGGGCCTGTCCAAGCGCTATGGTGGCCTGCTCGCCAACAGCGACATCGACTTCGCCGTCAACTATGGCGAGATACGAGGAGTGATCGGACCGAACGGCGCCGGCAAGAGCACCTTTTTCGGTATGCTGACCTGCGAGATCGTGCCCAGCTCCGGCCGGATCGTGTTCCAGGATCAGGACATCACCATCATGGGTGTGGCCGACGCCTGCCAGCTCGGACTCACCAAGAGTTACCAGATCAACCAGTTGTTCGAGCGCCTCACGGTCCGGCAGAACCTGGAAATCGCCGCCCTCGGCGTGCTGCGCGGAAAGTTCAAGCTCGACCTGTTCAAGAGCTTGCCGAAGGTCGTCGGCCTGGATGCGCAGGTCGAGAGCACGGCGACGCTGGTCAATTTGATGGCGCGGATAGACACGCCGGTTTCCGAACTCGCCTATGGCGAAAAGCGGCGGCTGGAGATCGGCATGGCGCTGGCGACTTCGCCGAGTCTACTGCTGCTGGACGAGCCGCTGGCCGGCATGAGCCCGCAGGAGCGCGTCGATACGGTAGCGCTGTTGAAATCGATTGCCGTCGGGCGCACGATGATCGTCATCGATCACGACATGGATTCACTGTTCGAACTGGTCGAGAAGATCACCGTACTGCAGGAAGGGCGCGTGCTCGTCGAGGGCTCGCCCGAGGAAATCAAGAGCAATCCCAAAGTTCAGGAAGCCTATCTCGGCGGGATACATGGAGAAGTGGTATGAGCCTGCTCGAAGTCAGCGGTCTGAATAGTTACTACGGCGACAGTCACATCCTGTTCGACGTTTCGCTCCGGGTCGAAAAGAACGAGGTGGTAGCGCTGCTTGGCCGCAACGGTGCTGGCAAGTCGACCACCCTGAAGAGCCTGATGGGCGTGGTCAAGCCGAGGGCCGGCAGCATCAAGCTCGACGGCGAGGAGCTGGTCGGCAAGAAGCCGCATGCGATCGCCCGCATCGGGATGCAGCTGGTGCACGAGGAACGGCGCATCTTCGGCAGTCTCAACGTGGAGGAAAACATCATCCTCGCGGGACTGACGGCCGACAATAAATGGCCGCTGGAACGCATCTACGATATGTTTCCCCGCTTGAAGGAGCGGCGCTCCAGCCGCGGCACCGATCTGTCCGGCGGCGAGCAGCAGATGCTGGCGATCGCACGCGCGTTGGTGCGCGATCCGAAGATCATCCTGCTCGACGAACCGTTCGAGGGGTTGGCACCGGTCATCGTGCAGAACCTGGTGCGTATCTGCCACGACCTGGCGAAGGTCGGCCAAACCATCGTGCTGGTCGAGCAGAACCTGGCGGCCACGTTGACGCTGGCAGACCGCGTCTACATCCTCAACAACGGCCACATCGTGCATGAAGGCCCGGCCGCCGGGCTGAAGAGCCAGCCCGACATTCTGCAGCGCTATCTCGGGGTGTAGGTTGGCGCCCGGCGCGGCCGGGACCTGTTTCCGGCCGGGCGTGCCTGTTCCTCGACGAGAGGGCAGCAGTGTCGAGTGGCGGCGCGTGGCAAGCGTCGAGCAGCGGCAGCTGCGCCAGTTCTGTTTGCCGATCCGGCTCCATCCGCGACCGCGCTGCGGTCGCACTCCTGCTGCCGGCGCACCGCACTCGGGGCGGTCCGCCGGTTTTTTTCGTCTGGCGTGGTGCCGGCGATGGCGTTTCGGCTATAGCTGGAACGGCGCGGCATCGATCGCCGGCACGCGGTTGGCGATGCGATCCGCCAGCAGTTCGGCGCTGCCGCAGGCCAGCGTCCAGCCGAGCGCACCATGACCGACGTTCAGGTACAGGTTCTTCACCGGCGAGGCCCCGATGATCGGTACCCCGGTCGGCGTCGCCGGACGGAAGCCGGCCCAGGGCGCCAGCGCCGCGCTGTCGGGCCAGTCGGCGTGCGCCGGGAACAGTTCGCGCACGCCCTGCAGCAGCTCCGCCACCGCGCGCGGCGGGATCGCGGTGCTGCGGCCGACCAGTTCGACCCGCCCGGCCACCCGCAGCCGGTCGTCCAGCCGCGCATAGACGATCTTGCGCGAAATGTCGGTGATCGATACCTGCGGCGCCGACTGTGGCGTCGGCTCCTTCAGTGGCACCGTGATGCTGTAACCCTTCAGCGGATAGATCGGCAGCGTGAAACCGGCGCGGCGTGCGAACGCCGGACTGTCGGCGCCGAGCGCGAGCACGAAGGCATCCGCCTGCAATTCGTCGTTGCCGGCGCGCACCGACTTCAGGCGGTCGCCGGTCGCATTCAGCGCGCCGATCGGGCTGGACGCCGCGAAGCGGAATTGCGGATGCGCGCGCATCAGCTCCAGCAAGCCGTGGCAGAACTGCGCGCAGTCGCCGACCTCTTCGCTTTCGGTGTAGACGCCGCCGGCCCAGCGCCGGCTGCCGGCAGCCAGCGCCGGCTCGATCTCCAGGCAGCGCGCCGCATCCAGCACTTGCTGCCGGCAGCCGTATTCGGCCTGGAACGCGACCTGCCGGCGCGCGCCCTGCAACGCCTGCGGATCGTCGTACATGACCAGCTTGCCGGCGCCGCGGAAGGCGAATTCGAACGGCAGCGCCGGCAGCATCCGGTGCAGCCGGTCGCGGGACAGGAACGCCAGCTGCAGCAATTCCAGTGTGGTGCGCTGTGCCCGTTCGCGGGTGCAGGCGGCCAGGAACTTCAGCAGCCAGCGCCATTGCGCCGGGTCGGCCTGCGGCCGCAGGGTCAGCGGCGAATCGGCGCTGAACAGGTAATGCGCCCAGTGGGTCCAGATCGACGGGTCAGCCAGCGGCGCCACATACGAATAGCTGAGCTGGGCGCCGTTGCCGAAGCTGGTGCCGCCGCCGGCTTGCGGCAGCGCGTCCACCAGCGTCACCTGATGGCCGTCTTCCAGCAGCCGCCAGGCCGAGGTCACGCCGATGACGCCGGCGCCCAGTACGCAGATGTGCATGAAGAATCCTTGGGAAAGAGAAGACGCGATGGCGGCCCGCACCCGGCATGAGGCGCGGATCCGGCCCGGCGCTATTTTGACATTTTCGCCGACGGCGGGCGGCGCGGAATCGGCGCCGCCCGGCTTCGGGTCCGCCAAACTCCACTACAATGGCAGCCGAAGCAAGCCAGACAGCCGCTGGCCACGCCTGGCGACAGGCGCGGCGGGAGGAAGGTCCGGACTCCACAGAGCAGGGTGACGGCTAACGGCCGTCCGTCGAAAGCCGCAAACGCGGTCGGTGCAAGCCGCCGCGTCCGGTATAAGGCGCGGAACAGGGCCACAGAGACGAGTCTTTGCCATCGCGGCGGCGCAAGCCGCCCGGGGCGAAGGGTGAAACGCGGTAACCTCCACCCGGAGCAATTCCAAATAGGCACGCGTTGAGGCGGCTCGCGGAGCGTGCGGGTAGGAAGCTTGAGCCGTGGAGCAATTCACGGCCTAGAGGAATGGCTGTCATAGCGGGGCGACCCGCCGTAACAGAATCCGGCCTATCGGCTTGCTTCACCTTCTTTCGGTTGCCCCCGTGCGTGTCATCTTTGCTGTGTCATGTGGGTATGCTTCTGAAATGACCGGTGCATGCCCGGGATAGAGCGATATGCTCGGGAGTATATGTTTCTTCCGGAATTCGCGCAGCGCTGCCGTCCGGTGCGCGGCGCTACCGAGCTTGCCCCGGTTCGGTGCCGGAACTGCGTTACTTGACGCCCATCAACACCCGGCGACGGGGCCTGGCTACAGTGGCCACAGGAGCCGGCCGGCCGTGGGATGAGATAGCGCGGATCAAGGTGGGCGCCGGCGCCTGGTCAAGGTTTGCCCGATACCTGACGGCGCCGTCGTCCGTCTCCGCTTTTTCATCCCACGACCCGCCGGCTTCGACGCAGCCGGCATTTCCCGCCCATTCCCGCAGCATGAGCCTCCAGAAAGGACGACTGCCATGAATCTCCATCTCAGTATCGGGCCGCTGGTGTCGCTGGTGGCCGGCATCCTGATCCTGGTAATGCCGCGCCTGTTGAACTTCATCGTCGCCATCTACCTGATCGTAATCGGCCTGATCGGCATCCTCGCCGCCAACGGCATGCGCATCTGAGTCTGCGTCGCCGCCGCGCGCTGGCGCAGCAAGTACTCGCCTTTCCTGCCGCGTCGACGCTGGCAGTCGCCCGCCCGCGCAAGCCATCTGCTCCACCCTGGCAGCGCGATCGCCCTTGAGTGCCTGAACACGGCCGGGTGACCGGCTATCCGCGGCGGCAGTTGACCGCTTCCTTCCCTTCTTCTTTGCCTTCCCTTGCCATTGGCGCGATGCCGCGCGTAGGTCTGCCGATTTTGCATATGTGTCGAAAAAATTCCCCGCCGGTTTCGCCGCGCGGCGGCCCTTCTCTTCTCCAAACACATGGATATACATCAGAAAGAGCTTTTAGTGTAAGAGCTAACCAACTGATTTAAAACGTATTTAATTTTAGACAACTTTCCAAATAGGCTGAGCTAAGTCCTTGACTTTATTCAAATATTTCGCTGTTACAGGATGCTTTATTGCTTGACCGAAAATAGACCATCCTCTAAAGTGGGGAATAGTGTGAAAAAGTGTATTTTTGTGGGTTTTTAGTGGTTTTCCCGACCGCTTTTTTTCTGCGTAGAAGCGGTTCGATCCGGCGCCAACAGGAGTTTCGCAGTGTTTCAGGGAGCCTCAGCCTTAAATCTCGATGCCAAGGGCCGCATGTCGGTCCCTGCACGGCATCGTGACGCGCTGATGGTGCAAAGCGAAGGCCGCCTGACGCTGACCCGCCATCCGCACGGCTGCCTGCTGCTGTTTCCGCGTCCGGTGTGGGAAAGCCACCGCCAGGAAATCGCTGCCTGGCCGATGCCGGCGCGCGCCTGGCAGCGCATCCTGCTCGGCAATGCCTGCGACGTCGAAATCGATTCTGCCAGCCGCATCCTGATCGCGCCGGAACTGCGCACCGCGGTCGGCCTTGAGCGCGAGGTGATGCTGCTCGGGATGGGCAGCCATTTTGAAATATGGGACGCCGCCCAGCTCGCCGCGAGCGAGGCGCAGGCGATTGCGGCGGGCATGCCCGACGTCCTCAGCAATTTTTCGTTCTGACTCCGACCGTGGCGACTTTATCGGCGGTGCCAGACACGCAGCACCGGACTGTGCTGTTGAACGAGGCGGTCGCGGCCCTGGCGATCGATGGGGCGCGTGCCGGCGGCATCTACGTCGACGGCACCTTCGGCCGCGGCGGCCACAGCCGCGCGATTCTGGAGCGGCTCGGCGCCGGCGGCCGCCTGCTGGCGTTCGACAAGGACCCGCAAGCGATCGCGACGGCGCAAACGATCGGCGACCCGCGCTTTGCCATCGTCCACGACAGTTTCGCGACGCTGGATGCGGCATTGACGCAGGCCGGCATCGACCGCGGCATCGACGGCGTGCTGCTGGATTTGGGAATTTCGTCGCCGCAGGTGGACAACGCCGACCGCGGTTTCAGCTTCCGCCAGGACGGCCCGCTCGACATGCGGATGGATACGTCGCGCGGCATCACGGCCGCCGAATGGCTGGCCGGCGAAGACGAACACAAGATCGGAAAGGTGATACGGGATTATGGAGAAGAACGGTTTGCTTTTCAGATTGCAAAGGCGATTGTTGCTGGCCGGGCAGTCGAACCAGTTTCGACCACACGACAGCTTGCCGAGCTCGTGGCACGTGTCGTCAAGACCCGCGAAAAAGGCAAGGACCCGGCCACTCGTACCTTTCAGGCTATCCGGATTTTCATCAATCAGGAGCTTGAAGAACTTGAAGTAGCGCTGGAACAGGCATTCCGGCGGCTGGCCGCGCACGGGAGGTTGGTGGTGATCAGTTTTCATTCGCTCGAAGACCGCATCGTCAAGCGCTTCATGGCCGCCAAGGCCCACGCCGCGCAGCCGGACCGGCGCCTGCCAATCCGCGCCGCCGACCTGCCGCAGCCCGAATTGAAGCTGCTCGGGCGGGTCATGCCTTCCGCCGCCGAAGTCGCAGTCAATCCGCGCGCGCGCTCGGCGGTGATGCGTGTCGCCGAGCGTCTGCCGGCAGCCAGGGCGGGGTCGCCGTGATCGCGCGCATGAATCTCATCCTGGCGGCAGCACTGGTGCTGTGCGCGCTGTCGCTGGTCAACGCGCAGTACCAGGCACGCCGGCTGTTCATCGAACTGGAGCGGGCGCAGACCGCTGGCCGCGAACTGGAGATCGAATGGGCGCAGCTGCAGCTCGATCAATCGACGCTCGGCAAGCACGCCCGCATCGAGGCCAACGCCATTCGCGACCTGAACATGATGGCGCTGACCGCCGCCCGTACCCAGTTCCTGACCGCGGGGGGCAAATGAACCGCACGCCGGCCCGCACCGCCGCCGCCCGCGGCGTGTCCTTTTCCTCCAGTCCGGTGCTGCAGATGCGGCTGCCGGCGTGGCGCTCGCGCGTCGTGCTGTTCGTGCTGTTCGCCGCCTTTGCTGCGCTGGCCGGTCGCGCGCTGTGGCTGCAGGGGATTTCGACCGAATTCCTGCAAAAGCAGGGTGCGTCGCGCTACGTCCGCACGCTGGAACTGCCGGCCACGCGCGGCAAGATCACCGATCGCAACGGCAACGTGCTGGCGTCGTCGGTGCCGGTCAAGGCGATCTGGGCGATTCCCGATGACGTGCTGCAGGCGCCGCCGGACAAGCTGCGCGCGCTGGCCCGCCTGCTCGATGTCGGCGAGGCCGAACTGCGCAAGAAACTCGATTCGGACCGCAGCTTCGTCTACCTGAAGCGGCAGGTCGAAAACGACGTCGCGGACCGCATCGTCAAGCTCGGCATCGAAGGCGTCCACACGCGCAAGGAATACAAGCGTTATTACCCGGAAGGGGAAGTGATGGCGCACGTGGTCGGCTTCACCAACGTCGAAGACGTGGGCCAGGACGGCATGGAGCTGGCGGCGCAGAAGTCGCTGGCCGGCGTTACCGGCAGCCGGCGCGTGATCAAGGATCGTCTCGGCCATATCGTCGAGGACATCGAGGCGATCCGCGAGCCGCACGATGGCCGCGACCTGGCGCTGTCGATCGACAGCAAGATCCAGTACATCGCGTTTTCGCACCTGAAGGAAGCGGTCGAGAAATACAAGGCGAAGGCGGGCGGCATCGTCGTCCTCGACGTCAAGACCGGCGAGGTGCTGGCGCTGGCCAATCTGCCGAGCTACAACCCGAACGATCGCTCGGTGCTGACCGGCGCCCAGCTGCGCAACCGGGTGCTGACCGACACCTTCGAGCCGGGCTCGACGTTGAAACCGTTCACCGTTGCGCTGGCGCTGGAGACACAGCGGGTGACGCCGGACACGACCTTCCAGACCGCACCCGGCCGCATGACGATCGGCACCGCCACCATCGGCGATTCGCATGCGCATGGCCTGCTGACGGTCAGCCAGATCATCCAGAAATCCTCCAATATCGGCACCGCCAAGATTGCGCTCGAAATGCCGCCGCGCGAAATGTGGGAACTGTTCACCAACATCGGCTTCGGCCAGCAGCCGAAGGTCGGTTTTCCTGGCGCCGTGGCCGGCCGCGTGCGCCCGTACAAGTCGTGGCGTCCGATCGAGCAGGCGACGATGAGCTATGGCCATGGGATTTCGGTATCGCTGATCCAGCTGGCGCGCGCCTATATGATTTTCGCGCGCGACGGCGAAATGATCCCGGTCACCTTCCACAAGTCGACCGACGCGCCGATCAGCCAGCGTGTCGTGTCCGCCCGCACCGCGCGCGAGCTGCGCAAGATGCTGGAAACCGTGGTCGGTCCGGAGGGTACCGCGCCACGGGCGCAGGTTCCCGGCTACCGGGTCGGCGGCAAGACCGGCACCGCCTACAAGATCGTCGGCGGCAAGTACGTCAACAAGTACGTGGGCTCGTTCGTTGGCTTCGCGCCGGCCTCCGATCCCCGCATCATCATCGCCGTGATGATCGACGAGCCGGCCAGCGGCCACTCCTATTACGGCGGCACGGTGGCGGCGCCGGTGTTCGCGTCGGTCGCCGCCAATGCGCTGCGGGCGCTGAACGTGGCGCCGGATTCGTCGGTCACCAACATCATCATGCCGACCAATCCGGTCGAGGAAAGCATGTGATGGCGCCGCTGACTCCTTCGCTGCAGAGCGCACTCGACTGGCTGCGCACAACGGCGCCGCAGGCGCAGTTAGCCGCCGATTCGCGCCGCATCGGCAGCGGCGACGTTTTCTTCGCCTTTTCCGGTGATGCCGGCGACGGGCGCGCCCATATCGGCCATGCGCTGCAAAACGGCGCCGCCGCCGTGCTTTACGATCCGGCCGGCTTTGTCTGGCGCAAGGAATGGAGCGCCCCGCATCTGCCGGTCGCCGACCTGAAGCGCCATGCCGGCGTACTGGCCAACGCCTTCTATCGACAGCCGGACGCGGCGCTGTTCGTGGCTGCCGTGACCGGCACCAACGGCAAGACTTCCTGCAGCCAGTGGCTGGCGGCGGCACTGTCGCAACACAGTGCACCGGCCGCCGCTGTCGGAACGCTCGGCGTCGGCGTGTTCGAGCGTGGACGCTGCGAGCACTTCGAAGCCACCGGCTATACC
>JBAUJK010000026.1:0-1550 GCA_049683695.1 Burkholderiaceae bacterium | reverse complement strand
CTCGGTGGCCGCGGCTGCGGGGGCTGCCGGCTCTTCCAGCGCCGCCGGCAACGGCGCCTGCGGCCGCTCCTGCAGCGGCAGGCTATTGACCAGGTTCAGCAGCGGCCGCAGCGACGGCGCATCGTCGTCCTTGTCGCGCAGCACCGCATCGATCGCCTCCAGGTGCGCGCGCAGGGTGTCGACCAGTTCCGGCTCCTGCGGCGGCAACGCGCTCCAGTCGGTTTCCTCGGCCTGCCGCGCGATCCGCTCGGCCAGCCATTGCAGCGCGTTGCGGCGACCGCGTAGCCGCTGCAGCGGCGGGAACAGCGTGTCCCAGTACTGCTCCAGCAGATCGCGCAGCACGCCCAGGCCATCAGCCAGACCGGGCAGGCCGCGCGTCTGCAGCAGCGCACCGGCCAGATAGCTGGCCACCAGCAGGTCCTTGCCCTTTTCCGCCAGCAGCGTGGTGGCCAGGCGCGCCACCTGGTTCCAGTCCAGCGTGCCGCTGCTGCTGGGACTGGACAGCTTGGCCATTTCGTCCTGCAGCAGGTCGAAGTCGGGTTCGCCGCGCACGTCGGCGCCGCTCGGGCTGGCGCCGGCCAGCGGCTGCTTGCCGAGTTCGGAATACGGGGTAGAAGCGGAAGTCGTCACGGGCGCGTCGTTTTCAGGCGGGGTTGGACAAAGGCATTGCCGGCGGTCGGCCGATCATTCCCAGATGGTTTCGATCTCGGCATCGAAAAAATAGCCGACGCCGCGTTCGGTCTTCAGCAGGCGCGGGTTCTTCGGATCGGCCTCCAGCTTGCGGCGCAGGCGCAGGATCTGCACGTCGATCGCGCGATCGTAGACGTCGTCGAAGGCGCGCGTGCGCTCCAGCAACTGCTCGCGCGTGATGATGCCGGCCGGCGTCGCCAGGAACACCACCAGCAGGTTGAACTCGGCATTGGTCAGCGCCACCTGGCGGTTGTCGGGCGCGGTCAGGCGGCGCGTGTTCAGGTTCAGCGACCAGCCGTCGAAACGATAGGCGCGCGGATGGCGGCCGCGCGTGACCGGCACCTGTAGTCCGCCGCCGGCGCGCCGCATCACCGCGCGCATGCGGGCCAGCAGCTCGCGCATCGAGAACGGCTTGATCAGGTAGTCGTCGGCGCCCAGTTCCAGCCCCATCACCAGGTCGGCCTCTTCGTTGCGGCCGGTCAGGCAGATGATCGAGATCGGCAGCTCGGCGCGCCAGCGCCGCGCCAAGTCGATGCCGTCGCCATCCGGCAGGCCGAGGTCGAGCAGCACCAGCCGGTAGCCGCGGGCATCCAGCGCCGCCTGCGCCTCGGCCGCGCTGCCGGCACCGTCCGCCTGCAGGCCGTGGCGCGACAGGTAGTCGATCAGCATCACGCGCAGCGCGTGGTCGTCATCGACCACCAGGATCGCGTCGTCCTTCGACAAGCTCATGGTTGTCTCCTCAAGGCATCGCGTACCGCGGGGGCCAGCGCGTCGCGGTCGAACGGTTCGGCCAGGCGGGTGCCGGCCGGCAGGCCGGGTGCCGCGCCGGCGCCGCACAGGATCAGCGGCAGGCTTGGCGC
>JBAUJK010000025.1:0-13199 GCA_049683695.1 Burkholderiaceae bacterium | reverse complement strand
GCACAATGCACGCGTGATCGCGCGCGCCAGCAGCTGGCTGGCGGTGGCGCCGATCTGCGGCCCGATCCTCGGCTCCTGGCTGCAGGTGGCGTTCGGCTGGCGCGCCGCCTTCGTCGCGCTGACGCTGTTTTCCGCCGCGCTGCTGGCGGTGGCGCTGCTGCGGCTGCCGGAGACCAACGCCCACAAGGATCCGCGCGCGACCGAACTGGCCGGTGTGCTGGCCAACTACCGCATCGTGCTCGGCGCGCGCGAATTCTGGGCCCACGCGGCGCCCGGCGCGCTGTCCTACGGCGGCATCTTCCTGTTCATCTCCGGCATGTCGCTGGCACTGATCGACATCCTGAAGGTACCGACCGCGCGCTTCGGCTATTGCTTCGGCTTCGGCGTCTGCGGCTACCTGGCCGGCACCATGCTGTGCCGGCGCCTGCTGGCGCGCTACGGCAGCGGCCGCACGCTGAAGATCGGCACCGCCGTCTCGCTGGCTACCGGCGCGCTGTTCCTGGCGGCGGTGGCGGCCGGGGCCCTGCACTGGTCGCTGGTGGTGGCGGCGATGTTCCTGACCATGGGCGCGCACGGACTGAACTTCCCGGTCGCGCAGTCGGGCGCGGTGGCGCCGTTCCCGCAGCAGGCCGCCACCGCCGCCGGCCTGATGGGCGCGCTGTACATGCTGGTCGCGTTCGTCGTTGGCAGCGCGCTCGGCGCCAGCTACGACGGCACGCTGTATCCGATGGCGGCGATCGCCTGCGTGCTCGGCGTGGCGATCTTTTGCGTGGTGCGTGCGCTGCCCGGCGCCGCGCTGGCGGCCCGATGAGCGCGCCAGCCGCCAAGCCGCTGGCGGTCGCCATCATGGGACCGACCGCGTCCGGCAAGACCGCCGCCGCGCTGGAGATCGCCAGCCGCATCCCATGCGAAATCATCTCGGTCGATTCAGCGCTGGTGTACCGCGGCATGGACATCGGCACCGCCAAGCCGAGCGCCGCCGAGCGCGCGCAGGCGCCGCACCACCTGATCGACATCCTCGATCCGGCGAACGCCTATTCGGCGATGCAGTTCCGCCAGGACGCGGTGCGGCTGGTCGCGGAAATCCAGCGGCGCGGCCGGCTGCCGCTTTTGGTCGGCGGCACCATGCTGTATTTCAAGGCGCTGCGCGACGGACTCGACGAACTGCCGCAGGCCGATCCGCAGCTGCGCGCGCGGCTGGACGACGAAGCGGCACGGCTCGGCGTGTCGGCGCTGCATGCGCGGCTGGCGACGCTCGACCCGACCAGCGCCGCCCGCCTGCACCCGACCGACAGCCAGCGCATCCAGCGCGCGCTGGAAATCATCGAACTGACCGGGCAGCCGATGTCGGCGCTGCTAGCGCAAAAGACGGCGCCGGAACTGCCGTTCGCGCTACTGCCGCTGGCACTGGAACCGTCGGACCGCAGCGTGCTGCACCAACGCGTCGCCGAGCGCTTCGACGCCATGCTGGCCGGCGGCCTGATCGACGAAGTGGCGGCGCTGCGCGCGCGCGGCGACCTGCACCCGGGCCTGCCGTCGATGCGCTGCGTCGGCTACCGGCAGGTCTGGAGCTACCTGGATGGTGCCGACGACTGGACGCAGATGCGCGAAAAAGGCATCGCCGCCACCCGCCAACTGGTCAAGCGCCAGCTGACCTGGCTGCGGGCGACACCGCAGCGGCAGGTATTCGATTGCCTGGCACCGGATGCCCCGGCACGGCTGCTGCAGGCGATCGAAGCCGCAGGCACCGAATAAAATCGGGAGTATGCCGTTTTTTGGCCTTATGCCGGAGAATCGGCGCGCGGCTTTGAAAATACTATGGTGGGTATAAAAACAAGCATGGATTGCCGAGGACAAGCCAGCCGATTCTTCGTATTGACAGCCTGCAGCAAACCCCCGATAATTTCGGGCTTCCCGGTGATATAGCTCAGTTGGTTAGAGCACAGCACTCATAATGCTGGGGTCGGTGGTTCAAGTCCACCTATCACCACCAAAAATTCAGCAAGCCGTTGACTTCATGGAGTCAGCGGCTTTTTGTTTTTCTGGATCCCGCAGAGCAGCCATCAGAATTATCGACGGCCTTATAGAAGGCCGAAAAAAGCACCGCTCCCCGCCAGCAATCCGACCACGATCCACGGCGGCATTTTCCAAACGGTCAGAAAGAGAAAGCCGGCGAGCGCCAGCGCGAAGTCTTTTGGGGTCAGGATGGCGCTGGTCCAGACCGGGTCATACAACGCGGCGCCGAGAATGCCGACCACTGCCGCATTGGCTCCGCGCATCGCGAACTGGGCCGTGGGATGCAGACGAAATCTGTCCCAGAACGGCAGCATCCCATAAACAAGCAGCAGGCCCGGAAGGAAGACGCCGATCAGCGCGGTGAGTGCGCCGACCACCGGGCTGGCGACCAGGCTGGAGGCGGCGCCGAGGTAAGCGGCAAAGGTAAACAGCGGGCCGGGCACGGCTTGCGCCAAGCCATAGCCGGCCAGGAACGACTCGCCGGCGACCCAGCCGGGCGCCACCATTTCCGCCTGCAACAGCGGCAGAACCACATGACCGCCGCCGAAAACCAGCGCGCCGGAGCGGTAAAAGGCGTCGAACAGCGCGAGGTCCGGATGCCCGGTCGTCACTGCGACCACCGGCAGCGCCAGCAGCAGCACGGTGAACAAGACCAGCGCGGCAGCACCGCTTGCCCTGGTGACGGGAAAACTCAAGTGGCCGGCCGCGGCGGTTTGCTGCCCGCGGCAAAGCCAGATGCCGGCAAGCGCACCCAGCGCGATCGCCGCCAGCTGGGCGGCCGAGCCGCCGACGAATACGACCAGCGCGATCGCAGCCAGCGCAATGGCGGCACGTTGCCGGTCCGGAGCGAGGGCGCGCGCCATGCCCCATATGGCTTGCGCAACCACGGCGACGGCGACCAGCTTCAGCCCGTGGATGAATCCGGCGGCGACCGGCCCCGTGAAGGCGGCCGTACTCAACGCGAAGGCGAACAGTATGAGTGCGGACGGCATGGTGAAGCCCAGCCAGGCGGCGATGCCGCCCATCAGCCCGTGGCCGCGCAAAACACCCAATGAAAATCCGACCTGACTCGAAGCCGGACCTGGCAGGAACTGGCACAGCGCCACCAGGTCGGCATAGCCTTGTTCGCTGAGCCAGCGGCGGCGGGTGACGAACTCGTCGCGAAAATACCCGAGATGCGCGATCGGCCCGCCGAAGGAAGTCAGCCCGAGGCGCAGGAAGGCCAGAAACACTTCCCAAGCCGAGCCGGCGGCGTTGTCACCGGAGCGCATCTTGCACAGATTGGAGAGAGCGGCGCTCAGGCGTTGCAGCATATCGACGATCCCGATACCGGGTTGCAGGGAAGGCGCGCGAACGTCGATAACCCGGCGGCGGCCGGCGGAACATGCGGCAAATCCGTCCGCCACCGGAGCGCTGATCGCGTCCCAGACTGTGCCTGCGGAGGGTTTTCTTCTGGCATCTTGCCACCCGCCATCCGCTTCACCGCCGCCAGCCCAGCACCAGCACGCCCAGCGCGACCAGACCGATCCCGGACCATTCGCGCCAGTTCGGCCGCTCGTGCAGAAACAGCACGGCGAACACCGCCACCAGCACCAGGCTCAGCTTGTCCACCGGCGCCACCTTGGAGGCGTCGCCGATCTTCAGCGCGCGGAAGTAGCAGACCCAGGACGCGCCGGTCGCCAGACCCGACAGCACCAGGAATAGCCAGGTCTTGCCGCTCAGGCTGAGTGGATTGCTCCATTTGCCGGCCCACAGCACGAACGCGGTCAGCACGATCAGGATGACGACCGTGCGCACCAGCGTGGCGAGATCGGAATCGACGCCCTCCAGGCCGATCTTGGCGAAGATCGCGGTCAGCGCGGCGAAGATGGCGGAAAAGATTGCCCAGAAAAACCATTCACTGGAAGCAGGCATGGCCGGCGGCTCCGATCGATGGGTGGAATGGGAAGCAACGATGCAATGGCAGTCATTGTCGCATCGGGCGGCACGCCGGCCAAAATCGGCATTGATCTTTTTAATGATAATCATTATCATTTAATACCTTGCCATCCAAGGAATCCATCATGTTGCTGCGCGCCCTGCTGTTGTCCGCCCTCTTGGTTTCTACCGCCGCCGTCGCCGCCGATGCGGTACCGCTGGCGATCAAGGATCACCGCTTCGTGCCGGCCGAAGTCAAGGTACCGGCCAACACCAAGCTGAAGCTGATCGTCGAAAACCAGGATGCGACGCCGGAGGAATTCGAAAGCCACGACCTGAACCGGGAAAAGGTGATCGCGCCGCACTCAAAGGCAACCATTTTCATCGGGCCGCTGAAGCCGGGCAGCTACAAGTTCTTCGGCGAATTCAACCAATCCACCGCGCAAGGCGTGGTCATCGCGGAGTAAGGCCATGTTCGGCGCCGCCATCATCATCTTTCGCGAATCGCTGGAAGCGGCGCTGCTGATCGGCATCATCGCCGCCGCCACGCGCGGCCTGGCGCGGCGCGACCGCTGGTTGCTGCTCGGCATCGGCGCCGGCCTCGCCGGTTCGCTGCTGGTGGCGGCAGCCACGCAGACGATCGCCGAGTTGGCCGATGGCGCCGGCCAGGAACTGTTCAACGCCGCCGTTCTTGGCATCGCAGTCGTGATGATCGGCTGGCACAACGTCTGGATGGCGTCGCACGGCAAGGAAATGGCCGGCAAGGCCAGACAGGTCGGCGCCGACGTCAAAAGCGGCCGCCAGGAATTGTCGGCGGTCGCGGCCGTGGTGGCGCTGGCGGTGTTGCGCGAGGGTTCGGAAAGCGTGCTGTTCCTGCAGGGAATGACGGCCGCCAGCAACGAGTCCGGCAGCGCCATCCTGGCCGGCGGCGCGTTCGGGCTGGCAGCCGGTGCGGCGCTCGGCTTCATCGTCTATCGCGGCTTGCTGCGAATTCCGCTGCGCTGGTTCTTCGCGGCTACCAGCACATTGCTGTTGCTGTTGGCGGCCGGGCTGGCCAGCCAGATGGCGAAATTCCTGGTCCAGGGCGATTTCCTGCCGTCGCTGGCGGCGCCGGCCTGGGATACCTCGGCACTGCTGACCACCGATTCCGCACTCGGCACCGCGCTGCACGTACTGGTCGGCTACGATGCGCGGCCGGCCGGCATGCAGCTGCTGTTCTATGCCATCGCACTGGTCGCGATCGCCAGCGCCACGCTGTGGGTGCGGCGACGCGACGGAGCTGCGCTGCGGCTGCACGCGCAGCACTGAACCCTGCAGCAGAGGCGGCGCCGGCGCGGCGATGTCATCCGGAACAACTTGGCAACCGCGACTTGCGGCCGGAAGTACGGGGAGTATCGGCGAATTTCGGCCTATGCCGGGCGCCGCACGGGCGGCTTCAAAATTACTCCCATAGGTATATGGAGCGGCTTCAAGCCGCTTCCTGTGGCCGCTGCAGCCGCTCCACCAGTTCCTGCAGCCGCGGACGGACTTCCTTCAGCAGATATTCCGGCGACAGATGAAACGCCGGGCCGCCGCAGTTGATCGACAGCGGCGCGGTGCCGTCGGCCGGGCGAAACGCCAGCGCGATCGCGTTGACGTCCGGCTGCCAGTCGCCGAACGAGGTGCAGCAGCCGTAGGTGGCGAAATCGTCCAGCGCGCGCGCCACCTTATCGCGGATCTGTGGCCACGCCATTTCATCCAGCTCGCGCACCCGTTCCAGGATGTCGTTGCGCTCGCTGTCGGAGATCACCGCCAGGTAGGCGCGCCCCATCGCGGTGCTGGCGATCGGGATGCGCGAGCCGACATCCAGGCTCAGCGTCAGCGCGGTCTGGCTGCGACGGTTTTCGATGTAGATCATGCTGAGCCGGTCGCGCATGCCGAGCGACACCATGCTGCGCGAGAAATCGGCCAGCTCCTGCATCAGCGGCCGCGCCAGCTGCCGTATGTCGAGCCGGGCAAGCATCGCCGACGACAACGCCAGCGTCGCGCTGCCGAGCCGGTACTTGCCACTGCCGGCGTCGTACTGCAGGTAGCCGGCCTTGGTCAGCGTATAGGTCAGGCGCGAGACGGTCGATTTCGGCAGCTTGCAGCGCTCCGCCAACTCCAGGTTGCCAAGCAGCCGATCGCCGGAGCGAAAGCAGGCCAGCAATTCCAGCCCGCGCGCCAGCGCGGTGACGAAGTGGCGATCTTCCTTGGCACCCGATTTGGGTGTCGCTTTGCGAGTGTCACTGCGCATGTCTGCCATGATGTTTTGAGATTGGAATTGGCAATATTAGTTTGCTTCAGGCGTCCAACGCAAAGTACAAATCGTGCAGTCGCGCCAAATCGATCTCCGAGGCCGGCTGGTCCAGTACCAGGCGACCGCTGCGCAGCATCAGCACGCGATCCGCAACGCCGAGCGCCATATGGGTATTCTGCTCCACCAGGACGATCGTCACCCCCTGCTGTTTCAACTGCTGCAAAATCTCGAAAATCTCGTGCACGATCACCGGCGCCAGGCCCAGCGACGGCTCGTCGATCAGCAGCAAACGGGGATCGGCCATCATGCCGCGCGCCATGACGACCATCTGCGCCTCTCCGCCGGAGAGCGAACCGGCCAGCTGGCGACGCCGGTCCTTCAGCTTCGGGAACAGGGCATAGGCGCGCTCCAGATTGCGCGCCAGCGCCGGCCGCCGGCTCGGCGGAAACGCCCCCATGATGATGTTTTCCTCGACATTCATGTCGGCGAAGATCATGCGGCCTTCCGGGATCAATGCGACACCCTTTTCCGGCATGTCCCAGGTGCGCTGGCCGCGCAGGCTGGCGCCGCGCAACAGGATCTCGCCCTTGGTCGGTTCGACCAGTCCCATGATCGATTTCAGCAGCGTCGATTTGCCGGCGCCGTTCGGGCCGACGATGGCGGTCAGCTGTCCCTCGCGGATGTCGAGGCCGACGTCCCACAATACGTTGATTGCACCATAGCCGGCGCGCAAATCGCGGATTTCAAGCAACGGCGACATCGGCGCCTCCCGTATAACTGCGAATCACCTGCGGGTCGCGGAACACCGCTTCCGGCGTCCCATCGGCGATCAATTCCCCAAAATTCAAGACCACCACCCGATCGCAGAGCGTGGATACGGTTTCTATATCGTGCTCGATGAACAGGATGCCGATCTTGAACTCGCGGTGCAGTTCTTCCAGCTTGGCGGTGAAATAGCGCTTGCCGTTGGTCTCCAGGCCGGCAAGCACTTCATCCAGCAGCAACAGCTTCGGCTCGGTCGCCAAGGCCTTGGCCACTTCCAGCCGCTTCAGTTCCTGCAGCGCGAGACCGGTGGCGGCGTCGCGCCCCGCCTGCGCGGTCAAGTCCATGAACTCCAGAAGCTGGTCGATGCGCGCATGATCGACCCGGCCATGGCCGAAGCGCTGTGCCACCACCAGATTCTCGCGCACCGTCAATTCGTGCATCGGCTGCGGCACCTGGAAGGTGCGGCCGATACCGACCCGCGCCCGGGTGTACAGCGGCTTGCGGCTGAGCTCGATGCCACCGAACCGGACACTGCCCGCGGTCGGCTTGACCAGTCCCGAGATCGCATTGAAAAGCGTGGTCTTGCCGGCGCCGTTCGGGCCGACCAGCCCGACCACCTGGTCCGTTTCCATCGAAAAACTGACGTCCTTCAGAGCCGTCAAGCCGCCGAATTGAATCGTGACGCCTTCGACTTCAAGCATGCCGGCCCTCCTTCGCGCTCCGCTTGAACAGTGACAGCAATCCATCCGGCGCAAACAGGATCATCGCCGCCAGTACTCCACCGAGGATGATCTGGTGCCCGGACGACAGCATCGACTTGAACACCAGCTGGTCAACCAGATAGATGAGCACTGCACCGATCATGGGACCGCTCACCGTGCGATAGCCGCCGAAGATCGCTGCGACGATCGGCAGCACGCTCCAGGAACCGTTGAACGCATAATCCGGGTCGAGGAAATTGATCACATGCACGTTGAAAGCGCCGATCATGCCAGTCATGAAGGCCGACAACAGCAACATCCATGACTTCAGCAGGACGCTGTTGACACCGACCACCCGCGTTGCGTCCTCGCTGTCATGCATCGCCCGCAACGCAATTCCGTAGTGGCTCGAGCGGACCCGCGCGTACACCCAGCAGAATGCCAGCACCAGCGTCAGCACCAGCAGATACGGAGTGATCGCCGCGAGCTGCTCGCCCCCCGGCAACACCGGCAGGCGCGGGATCGACGACAACCCCGCCGACCCATTGGTGAGCGACGTCAGCTCGGTGGCCAGAATGCGGAAGATATGCGCATAGGCCAGGATCGCCAGTGCGAAATACGGTCCCGACAGCCGTAACGCCGGCAGCATCACCAGCGACGCCAATGCCGCGCACAGGCCGCCCAGCGGCAATGCGAGCAGAACCGGCCAGCCGGCCTTCAGCGTCAGAAGTGCCGACGCATAGGCGCCGATCCCGAAAAACGCCGCATGGCCAAAACTGACCATTCCGCCCAGATTTCCCAGCAATGCCCAGGCCACCGCCACGCCAGCGACGATCAATGCCGACACGGTCAGGCTCAGCACATAGCTGTTGCCCTGCAGGAAAAACGGCACGATCAGGTACAGCAGCACGATCGCCGACATCCAGAATTTTTTCATGTCTTATCCTCGCCGGCGCGACGCACCGAACAGGCCGTTCGGCATCACGAACAGCACCAGCAGGAACAGCAGCATGCCGGTCAGCTCCTGCAGCGCCGAACTGAACAGGGTGACGGTCATTGCCTCGGTAATACCGAGCAGCAGCGCCGCCAGCAGCACTCCGGGGACCGATCCGACGCCGGCCAGTACCGTGATGATGAAGGCCTTGACCGTCAACGCATGGCCCAGAGGCGGCGAGATCACGCTGCTGGAGAAAATGGCGATGCCGGCGATGGTCGCCAGGATGCCGGCAACCAGGAACGACACTAGCTCCACTTTGGCGGGGTTGATACCCATCAGCTTGGCGGCGTCGCGATTGGACGACACTGCCCGTACCGCCCGGCCATACCAGCTGCGGGACAACCACCAGCCAAGCACACCGGCCGCCGCCAGGCTCAGCACGAAAAACAGCAGTTCACTGACCATGCTGTAGACGCTGCCGATCTGCATGGCGTCCTGCAGCGTGGCGTTGCCAGTCGAGCGGATGTCGCTGGACCAGATCATCAGCACCGCATTGGTCAGGATGACGCCGAGCGCAAAAGTCAGCATCAGCGAATTGAGTTCGCGGTAGCGTGTCAGCCGCGATACCAGAAAGTAGACGAGGGCCGCGCATGCGCAGACGACCACCAGGGCGATCGGTAACGCCATCAACGGATTGACGCCCAGGCGGCTTTCCACGGTATAGGCGACATAGGCGGCCAGCAGGACCAGTTCGCCATGCGCCAGGTTGATGATACGCATGGTGCCAAACGCCAGCGACAGGCCGAGCGCGATCAGCGCATAGATGCCGCCGACCAGCGCTCCCGAGTACAGAGATTGCAGGAGAAGTTCCGTCATGATAAGCAGGGCAAATGACAGTGGGAATGCCGCCCGGACGGCATTCCCCTTGTCGGTGATGAAACGGCAGGCGGCTGCGACCTACCAGGGCACCGACGGATACTTCAGCTTGCCGTTGGCAGAGGACGCCGGCGACACGATCACGATCTTGCCGTTGTCATGCTGCCCCATGCGCTGCTGGAAGTGCGGGTTGTCGCCACTGGCATCGAAGGTGACTCGCCCGATCAGGGTTTCGCGATCGGTCTTGCGCAACTCTTCGGACAGTCCTCCGCTCTTCAGCGAACCATTGTCGGCGGCGCGAGCGATCGCCTCGAACAGTAGCGTCGCCTTGACGAATCCGAACTGCGACAAGTAGTCGACTTCCTTGTTGAACATGCGCTTGTAGGTTTCAGCGAACTGCTTGCCCTCGGCATTCTGGTATTCGACCGGATATGGCAGCATCGCGGTGCCGATCACCGACGGCATCAGGTCGGGGAAATCGCTGGCCATCTTGGGCACCGCCAGCGACCACATCCCGATCACCGACTTGACCGGCGGTTTCAATACCTTGGCCGCGCGCAGGATGCCGACGTAGTCGTTCTCGTAGGCGCTCATCATCAGCACCTCGGACTTGTCCTGCAGCTTGATCTTGTTGATGATCGGCTTGAAGTCGGTGATCGCCGGATCGAACGGATGCAGGAATACCTTCACGCCCTTGGCGCTCATGTCCTTTTCCACTGCCTTCGCCAGTTCGGCGGTCGCTTCCTTGGTCGAGTAGACGATCGAGACCGACTTGGCCTGCATTTCCTGCAACAGGGTCTCGGTGGCGCGCTGGTAGCCGGCGGTGTTGTTGATGCGGAAGAAGGTCTTGTAGCCCCGCCGCGTCAATTCCTCGCCGACACCGCCGGCGGTGATGTAGGTCAGTTTCAGGCGGTTGGCCGCGTCCGATGCCGGGCCGATGATGTTGGAACCGTAGCCGCCGATGATGGCGACCGCGCCCTGCGGCGCCAGTTTTTCCACGGCCGCCACCGCTTTGGCGGGCGCCGACTCGTCGTCGATCGTCACATACTTGATCGTGTGCTTGCCGTTGCTGCGGTTGAACACGTCGACGGCCGCCTGGATGCCTTCGTTGAAGGCGGTGCCCGAGCGCGCGATCGCGCCGGTCAGCGGCATGTGCGCGCCCACCACGAACTCTTCCGCATGAACACCGAAGGCGGCGACGGCCATGCCGAGGGCCAGCAGCGCCTTGGCGCGGGTGCCGGGTTTGATATGCATATTCTTCCTCCCAGTTATGGATTCAATTGAATTGCGCCGCCTGACGAGGCACGGCAGGCGGCACGCGGCGATCAGTTCTGATGGCGTACGTGACGGCAAGGGTTGCCCAGCGGCTCTTGGCGATGGCCGAGGTCGGGGCGGGCGTCGGTGCCGGCGCATCGCTGCTGCCGCCACAGCCGGCGAGAGCGGAGTCCGACAAGCGCTGTCCCACCTGAAATTCGAAAACGTTTATTCATGTCGTCTCCATCCAATATAAAGCGGCATAGATTTAATTCTGCATTGCAGAATATTATTCTGTTTTTTAAAGCCACTTGAATACTAGGATGAAAGATACTCAATGTAAAGCTGCCTCAACACCCGAACAGCATATGATTCTGCATTGCAGAATAATTCGTCGCCTGCCACTCATGACTTTGCTTGACTCTGCGGACAACTCAGAAACCGCGCTCGTCGAGCTCGGCAGCCATCCGCTGCAGTTCTTTTTTCAGCACCTTGCCGGTGGCGGCGGCAGGCAGGCGCTCCAGCACCACGACTTGGCTTGGTAATTTGTAGGGGGACAGATTGCGCCGCAAATGGGCGCGCAGGGCGTCCTGATCGAACGGCGCACCGGGCACCGTTTCCACAAAAGCAATCACTTCCTCATTGCCGTCGACCGTTCGGCCCACCACGGCCGATTGCACGACGCCCGGGAAGGCATTCAATACCTGTTCGATCTCGATCGGATAGACATTGAAGCCGGAGCGGATGATCAATTCCTTGCCGCGCCCGACTATGAACACGGCACCATCCGGACCAAAGCGAGCCAGGTCGCCGGTACGCAGCCAGCCGTCGACGCTCACCGCGGCGGCGCTTTGTTCCGGCGCCCGGTAGTAGCCGAGCATGACGTTCGGTCCACGTACGCACAGTTCGCCCACCCCCTGGCCGTCCACGCTGTCCAGGCGCACTTCGATTCCGGGAATCGGCAGCCCTACCGAGCAGTCGGCCCGCGGCTCGTTCAGACGGGTCTGGCAGATCGACGGCGAAGCCTCGGTCATTCCATATCCGTTGTGCAGGGTCAGCCCAAAGCGCCGCTCGAAGGCCTGCTTCAGAGGTAGCGTCAACGGCGCGCCGCCGGACTGCGCCACCCGCAATCGAGGCGCAACCAGCTCGTCCCCATCGACTTCCAGCAGCTTGGCGTACATGGCCGGCACGCCATGCAGCACGCTGATCCGCTCCTGTGCCAGCGCATGCGCCAGCCGTTTCGGATCGAAACGCGCCACCAGGTGCAAGGCCGCGCCGCTGATCAAGGCCGCCATCAACAGCGACGACAGTCCATAGACATGCGATAGCGGCAGCGCTCCATAAATCACGTCTTCCGGCACAAGTTCGCGCATGCGGCAGTTGTTGGCGCCGATGAAAAGCAGGTTGGCATGGCTTAGCATCACGGCTTTCGGCGCACCGGTGGTGCCGGAGGTGTACACCAGCGCCGCCACCTGCCGTGCCGGATCCTCCTCTACCGGCTCCACCGTCGCGGCTTCATTTACCGGCCCGAGCAACAATTCCCCCACGCCCGGCCAGGAAACTGCCGTGGCGCCCCGCGTTTCGCCGTGCGTCCGCGCTTCGGCCGAAGTCGCGCTGAAATACACTGCCAAGCGCGCGCCGGAGTGGGCGAGGAACTGGTCGATCTCCCGGGCAGAAACGCGCGCATTGACAGTGGCCGACCAGGCGTCCAGCCTGCTGAGCGCCAGGATGCAGACCGCGAGCGCAACCGAATTTTCCGCAACCAGCAGTACCCGGTCGCCACCGCGCACTCCCATGGCCTGCAAACGTTGTGCAGTCGTTTCGATGGCGTCGGCCAGTTCGCCATACGTCAGCGAATGCTGCATGTCGACGAGGGCGAGTCGGTGCGGTTGCGCCTGCGCTTTTTGGGCCACGGCTTCATGGATGCGCCGCAGCCGCTCGGGCGGGGCGCCGTTTCGGCGCTGCTCGTAGGTCATAAAAAAATTGCTCCTGTAGATGGAATGGCGTCGCGGCCTGAACGCTCTGCTCCTTGCCGACGGCGATACTCGCATGTTTTTCATCGGCAGGCCAATTTTCAGAAGCTTATTCCGCATTGCAGTTCCATTGTGCAAGAGCAGAGTTTGAAGTCGCGCCATATAACGCTCCTTTTCGATGGTTTCATCCTGACTCTCTTGCCGGAACAAAGAGATTCGCAACTTGGGCAGCGTCAATTGACAGCTACGCTCAAACGAAATAGAGTCTGCATAATTCCAAATTAGACATCGTTATTTCCGTTATGCAGAACTAAATCGTTCTGTGTCCACTTTTTATCCAGCCTTTCAATGACCTCCTCCTCCGCCTTCCACTGGGACGATCCGCTGCTGCTGAATCAGCAGTTGTCCGATGACGAGCGCATGGTGCGCGATGCCGCCGCCGCCTATTGCCAGGAGCGGCTGGCGCCGCGCGTGCTGCACGC
>JBAUJK010000024.1:0-13700 GCA_049683695.1 Burkholderiaceae bacterium | reverse complement strand
GCGCTGGTGGCGCTGCAGGACCGGCTGTACAACGTCTCGGCGCCGCTGCTGGTCCGCAATGCCGAGCTGTGCAAAAGCAATGCACGCAAGCTGTTCGGCTTCACCGCCAAGACTCGCTATTCGTATTCCAGTGAATACGTGGCCGCCGCGCAAAGCGTGCTGGGTCTCGGCGAACGGCTGCGCGTGACCGGGCTGCTGCCGGGTTCCGGCGCCGCCACCGCCGGCGTGCGGCGCGGCGACATCCTGGTCGCGGTCGACGGCCAGCCGCTGCCGCAGGGTCCGAACGCGGAACGCCAGGCAGCCACCATGCTGGGTCCAATCATGGCCACTCGCTCCGCGGTCAACCTGAGCCTGCAGCGCAATGGCGCCAACCTGACGCTGAACGTGCCGCTCACCACCGCCTGCGCGTTCGGCATCGAACTCGGCAACAGCGACAACGTGATCAGCTACGCCGACGGCCGCCGCATCCTGGTCACGCGCGGCATGCTGAACTTCGCCCAGTCCGACCAAGAGCTAGCGCAACTGCTGGCCAAGGAAATGGCGCACAACACGCTCGGCCACGCGCACCGGCTGAAGATGAGCGCGACGCTGGCTGGCATCATCGACAACCTGATCCGCATCCAGCCCGACACGTCGATGCTGGGCGGCACCGGCGGCGTCAAGGCCTACAGCGCCGACCAGGATGCCGGCGCCCACGCGCTCGGCCTGTACATGGCGGCGCGCGCCGGCTATCCGCTCGACCAGGCGGCTGGCTTCTGGCAACGGCTGGCAACGCGCTACCCGCCGACGGTGGCCAACGGCTACACCGCGATCCATCCATCCACCGCCACGCAGCTGCCGACGATCGAAAAGACGGTGGCCGAAATCAAGGCCAAGCAGGCCGCCGGCAAGCCGCTGGTGCCGTAAAGCATCCACACTCGCCGGCCAAAAAGCAGGGAGTATAGGTAACTTCTGAAGGGAATACGTCCAGCTTGGGGCGGCAGGCTAGGGAGTATATGGAACGCGGCGCATCAAAAAGCCCGCAGCGATTGACCGCTGCGGGCTTTTTCGTTCCGTCGCCCGGGCTTACTCGACTTCGACCGCTTCTTCCGGCGCCGGCGGCGGCGACGCATCCTTCTCGGTGAATTCGAGCCGGATCTGGTCCTTGTCGTCCAGGTCCACCGTCACCCGGCCACCGTTGACCAGCTTGCCGAACAGCAGTTCGTCGGCCAGCGCCTTGCGGATCATGTCCTGGATCAGGCGCGCCATCGGCCGCGCTCCCATGGTCGGATCGAAGCCCTTCTTCGCCAGGAAACGGCGCAGGTTTTCCGAGAACACCGCCTCGACCTTCTTCTCGTGCAGCTGCTCCTCGAGCTGCATCAGGAACTTGTCGACCACGCGCAGGATGATTTCCTCGTCCAGCGAGCGGAAGCTGATGGTCGCATCCAGCCGGTTGCGGAATTCCGGCGTGAACATCCGCTTGATGTCGGCCATCTCGTCGCCGGCTTCCTTCTTGTCGGTGAAGCCGATCGAGCGCTTCTGCAGGCTTTCGGCGCCGGCGTTGGTGGTCATGATGATGATCACGTTGCGGAAATCCGCCTTGCGGCCGTTGTTGTCGGTCAGCGTGCCGTGGTCCATCACCTGCAGCAGGATGTTGAAGATGTCCGGATGCGCCTTCTCGATCTCGTCCAGCAGCAGCACCGCGTGCGGCTTCTTGGTGACCGCCTCGGTCAGCAAACCGCCCTGGTCGAAGCCGACGTAGCCCGGCGGCGCGCCGATCAGCCGCGACACCGCGTGCCGCTCCATGTATTCGGACATGTCGAAGCGGATCATCTCGATGCCGAGGATGAACGCGAGCTGCTTGGCGACCTCGGTCTTGCCGACCCCGGTCGGCCCGGAGAACAGGAACGAGCCGATCGGCTTGTCGGTCTTGCCGAGGCCGGCGCGCGCCATCTTGATCGCCGAGGCCAGCGCCTCGATTGCCGGGTCCTGACCGAACACCACGTTCTTCAGGTCGCGGTCGATGGTCTGCAGCTTGGCGCGGTCGTCCTGGTTGACCGACTGCGGCGGGATGCGCGCGATCTTGGAAATGATTTCCTCGATCTCGGCCTTGCCGATGGTCTTCTTCTGCTTCGACTTCGGCAGGATGCGCTGCGCCGCGCCGGCTTCGTCGATGACGTCGATCGCCTTGTCCGGCAGGTGGCGGTCGTTGATGAAGCGCGCCGCCAGTTCCGCCGCCGAGGTCAGCGCCGAAGCCGAATACTTGATGCCGTGGTGCTCCTCGAAGCGCGACTTCAGGCCGCGCAGGATCTGCACCGTCTGCTCCACGCTCGGCTCGTTGACGTCGATCTTCTGGAAACGGCGCGACAGCGCATGGTCCTTTTCGAACACGCCGCGGAATTCGGTATACGTGGTGGCGCCGATGCACTTCAGCTGGCCGGACGACAGCGCCGGCTTCAGCAGATTGGATGCATCCAGCGTGCCGCCGGACGCCGAGCCGGCGCCGATGATCGTGTGGATCTCGTCGATGAACAGGATGCCGTGCGGGCTGTCCTTCAGCTGCTTCAGCACCGCCTTCAGGCGCTGCTCGAAATCGCCGCGGTACTTGGTACCGGCCAACAGCGCGCCCATGTCGAGCGAATACACCACCGCGTTCTGCAGGATTTCCGGCACGTCCTTTTGCGTGATGCGCCATGCCAGACCTTCTGCGATCGCGGTCTTGCCGACCCCGGCCTCGCCGACCAGAAGCGGATTGTTCTTGCGGCGCCGGCACAGCGTCTGGATCACGCGCTCGACCTCGGCTTCGCGGCCGATCAGCGGGTCGATCTTGCCCTCGGCCGCCAGCCGGTTCAGGTTC
Source organism: Burkholderiaceae bacterium (assembly GCA_049683695.1). GTDB lineage: Bacteria > Pseudomonadota > Gammaproteobacteria > Burkholderiales > Burkholderiaceae_D > DATJCV01. The sequence continues at coordinate 10,864 of JBAUJK010000024.1, read as the reverse complement.
TGCGTGAACTGGTCGAGCGGGCTTTCCTTCTGCTGGCCGTCGGCCGCGACTTCTTCCGCGCCTTCGGCCGACTTCTGCGCATCGACCTGCTGGTCCTTGCGCACGCCGTGCGAAATGAAGTTGACCACGTCCAGGCGCGTGACGCCCTGCTGGTGCAGATAATAGACCGCGTGCGAATCCTTCTCGCCGAAGATCGCCACCAGCACGTTGGCGCCGGTCACTTCCTTCTTGCCGTTAGAGGCCGATTGCACGTGCATGATCGCGCGTTGGATCACGCGCTGGAAACCGAGCGTCGGCTGGGTATCGACCTCGCTGGTGCCGGGCACGGTCGGCGTATTGTCGGCGACGAAGTTCGACAGCGTCTTGCGCAGGTCGTCGATGTTGACCGTGCAGGCGCGCAGCACCTCGGCCGCCGAGGGATTGTCGAGCAAGGCCAGCAGCAGGTGCTCGACGGTGATGAATTCGTGGCGCGCCTGCCGGGCCTCGACAAACGCCATGTGTAAGCTAACTTCCAGTTCTTGCGCAATCATGCTTCCTCCATCACGCACTGCAGGGGATGCCCTGCCTTTCGGGCGTGGGTTAAGACCAGTTCGACCTTGGTCGAAGCGATATCCTTAGGATACGTCCCACACATGCCCTTGCCATCACGATGAACCTTGAGCATGATCTGCGTCGCCGTCTCGCGGTCCTTGTTGAAGTATTCCTGAATGATCGCGACCACGAACTCCATGGGCGTGTAATCGTCATTCAGCAAGAGAACTTGATACATCGGAGGTGGCGCCAGCTTTTGTTCCTGTCGCGCCAGAACGGTATCGTTTTCGTGCCTGGTTGCCATGCGTCTACTGTAAACGATCCAATATCGGTGCCATCCGTCGAGAAAAACGCTTGTTCAACGATATTACGCGTTTTCGCGACACCATGCAGATGGCGTTTTCAGGGCCGAAATCAAGGCGCCAGCAGAGGGGGAAAGGGAATTTGTTTACGTACGCGGAAAGTTGCTTGACTTTTACAATTTTAGCGCAAACAATGGCCGAATATTGATAGATGACGAGTTTGCACTATCAATAAAGAGGGCACATCTTTGTAAGAAGTCCGGCTCACCGAGGCTTTTTGCTCTTGCGGCTCGTATGTTTAGTTCTTATTTGAAAGATGCTTTTATGGCAACAGGTACCGTCAAGTGGTTCAACGACTCGAAAGGCTTCGGCTTTATTACCCCGGATGATGGCGGTGAAGATTTGTTTGCACACTTTTCCGCAATCCAGATGAGCGGATTCAAGACCCTCAAAGAAGGTCAAAAAGTCCAATTCGAAGTCACGCAAGGCCCCAAGGGCAAGCAAGCTTCCAACATTCAGGCTCCCTGATTCGGCATTCCAGTCAGGCAGTCGCAAAAAGCCCCGCGTTTCGCGGGGCTTTTTTTATCTTCCGCCATCAGCAGCACGGCGGCCGGCCGGAACAGCGTCCGGCCGGCTGGGCACTTACATATTGGCGATCATCACTTCGCCGAAGCCGGAGCACGATACCTGGGTCGCACCTTCCATCAGGCGGGCGAAATCGTAGGTGACCTTCTTCGAATCGATCGCTCTTTCCATCGACGCGATGATCAGGTCGGCCGCCTCGGTCCAGCCCATGTGGCGCAGCATCATTTCCGCCGACAGGATCAGCGAGCCCGGATTGACGTAGTCCTTGCCGGCGTACTTCGGCGCCGTGCCGTGAGTCGCCTCGAACATCGCGATCGAATCCGACAGGTTGGCGCCCGGCGCGATGCCGATGCCGCCGACCTGCGCCGCCAGCGCATCCGAAATGTAGTCGCCGTTCAGGTTCAGCGTGGCGATCACGCTGTACTCGTTCGGGCGCAACAGGATCTGCTGCAGGAAAGCGTCGGCGATCGAATCCTTGACCACGATTTCATGGCCGGTCTTCGGATTCTTGAACTTGCACCACGGGCCGCCGTCGATCAGCTCGGCACCGAATTCCTTCTGTGCCAGCGCATAGGCCCAGTCGCGGAAACCGCCTTCGGTGTACTTCATGATGTTGCCCTTGTGCACAATCGTCACCGACGGCTTGTCGTTGTCGATCGCGTACTGGATCGCCTTGCGTACCAGGCGCTCGGTACCCTGGCGCGAGACCGGCTTGACGCCGATGCCCGAGGTTTCCGGGAAGCGGATCTTCTTGACACCCATTTCCTTGATCAGGAAGTCGATCAGCTTCTTGGCGCCGTCCGAACCCTCCTGCCATTCGATGCCGGCGTAGATGTCTTCGGAGTTCTCGCGGAAAATCACCATGTCGGTCTTTTCCGGCTCGCGCACCGGCGACGGCACCCCGCGGAAGTAGCGCACCGGCCGCAGGCAGACGTACAGGTCCAGTTCCTGCCGCAGCGCCACGTTCAGAGAACGGATGCCGCCGCCGACCGGCGTCGTCAGCGGACCCTTGATCGACACCACGTAGTCCTTCAGCACCTGCAGTGTCTCGCCCGGCAGCCAGACGTCCGGCCCGTAGACCTTGGTCGACTTTTCACCGGCATAGATTTCCATCCAGCTGATCTTGCGCTTGCCGCCATACGCCTTGGCCACGGCTGCATCCACCACCTTGATCATGACCGGGCTGATGTCGACGCCGGTGCCGTCGCCCTCGATGTACGGCAGGATCGGGTTGTCTGGTACATTCAACGAGAAATCGGCATTGACGGTAATTTTCTGGCCTTCGGCAGGCACCTTGATATGTTGATACATCGTTGGCTCTCCAGAGAAAAGGGCAAATGAAGCGGTGGATGGTCTTGTGAATGGCGCGTTCGCGGCTTATGTCGCTGTCTTATATAAGACATAAGACCTGAATTTCATATTATGCACGAGTATTTTATTAGGCGCCACGTTTTTAGCGATTTCGCATGACCCTCATTCTATTCAACAAACCCTACCAGGTCATGTGCCAGTTCTCGCCGCATGCGACGCGCGAGACGCTGGCCGACTACATCGACCTGCCGGGCGTCTATCCGGCGGGACGCCTGGACGCCGACAGCGAAGGCTTGCTGCTGCTGACCGACGATGGACGCCTGCAGCATGCGATCAGCCATCCAGCACGCAAGCAGGCCAAGACCTATCTGGCCCAGGTCGAAGGCAGTCCCGACGCGGCCACGCTGGCGCGACTGCGTTCGCCGCTCGATCTCGGCGATTTCGTCACCCGCCCGTGCCAGGCACAGCGGGTGCAGGAACCAGCCTGGCTATGGCCACGCCAGCCGCCGATCCGCCAGCGCCGCCAGCAGCCGGCCAGTTGGCTCGCGCTCACCCTGACGGAAGGCAAGAACCGTCAGGTGCGACGCATGACCGCGGCGGTCGGACTGCCGACACTGCGCCTGGTGCGAATCGCGATTGGTCCCTTTACGCTGGCCACGCATCCGCTGCTGCCGGGCGAATGGCGCGAAGTCTCGCCGGCGCTGCTGGAGAAGTCATAGCAAGCTACGGCGCAGCAAAGCCGCGATCGCGCAACGCACATAAAAAACGCGACGCCGTGGCGCCGCGTTGATCGTTTGCCGTAGCAGAACCGGCCTGTGGCAGCGCCGGCGGAAAATTCAGGCGTAGCTGCGCAGGCGCAGCGAGAAGTCGCGCAATGCCTGGATGCCGGATGCCTCGGCGCGCGCGCACCAGTCCTGCAACTGCTGCAGCAGCTGTTCGCGGGTGAAGTGCGAGCGCCCCCACAGCGCAACCAGTTCGGTGCGCATTTCATGGATGGTCTGCAGTGCCTTGCTGTGCGCGAACAGTTCGGTCAGCTGCTGTTTCTGCGGCCCTTCCAGCTTGTCCGGCGCGCGCCGCAGCAGCTTGCGAGACGACTTCAGGATTTTCGCCTCGATCTTGGTCTTTCCTTCCAGGCGCTTCAGCTCGCTCTGCCAGGTATGCTTCAAGGATTTCGCGAACTTCGCCATCACGTCGTAGCGGTTGGCCAGCACCGACTGCAGCGTGTCGAAATCGGCCACCAGCTTTTCGCGATCGAACTTCGGCACCGGCGGCAGCTTCTTGACCTTGGCCAGTCCGGCCATTTCCATCAGGCGGATGTACAGCCAGCCGATGTCGAATTCATACCACTTCGACGACAGCTTGGCGGAGGTGCCGAAGGTGTGGTGATTGTTGTGCAATTCTTCGCCGCCGATCAGGATCCCGAGCGGGAAGATATTGGTCGAGGCATCCGCGCATTCGTAATTCCGATAACCCCAGTAGTGACCGAGACCGTTGACGATGCCGGCCGCGGTAATCGGAATCCACAGCATCTGCACCGCCCACACGGTAATGCCGATCACGCCGAACAGCAGCACGTCGATGATCAGCAACAGCCCCACGCCCTGCCAGCTGTACTTCGAGTAGACGTGCCGTTCGAGCCAGTCGTCCGGTGTGCCATGGCCGTATTTTTCCACCGTTTCGCGGTTCTTCGCCTCCGCGCGGTACAGCTCCGCGCCTTCCAGCAGCACCTTCCTGATGCCCCGTGTGACCGGGCTGTGCGGATCGTCTTCGGTCTCGCACTTGGCGTGGTGTTTGCGATGGATCGCTGCCCATTCCTTGGTCACCATGCCGGTCGTCAGCCAAAGCCAGAAACGGAAGAAATGGCTGGGAATGGCGTGCAGTTCGAGCGCGCGATGCGCCTGCGAACGGTGCAGGTAGATTGTCACGCCGGCGATCGTGACGTGGGTCATCAGCAGCGTATAGATGAGGATCTGCCAGCCGCTGGCGCCGGTAAAACCATTACTTAGAAAATCAACAATGGTTTCGAAAGTGATGTTGGACATTCGTGCTCCAGAGTGAAACCGGGTACCGGCAGCCAAGCCAAGCCAGCCCCCGAGGCTGCTGCATTGTAACTCTATAGATGGGGTCGCGGACCCGGATTTTCAATGGCTTCGGACGGCGCGCGCTCGTCCTTCAGCGTCAGCTCGCGCTTCGGACGGGCGATACGCACGCCATGCGCCTTCAGCGTACGCCAGACGGCGCGATTGACCTCGGATAGCACGTTCAGGCGGCCGTTCTCCGGATCGCTGATCCAGAAGCCGATCTCCAGTTCCAGTCCGTCCGGTCCGAAGCGGATCAATAGCGCGCTGGGCGGCACCGTCTTCGACACCCGTTCGATGCCGGTGGCCGCCTGTTCCAGCAGCAGCAACAGGCTTTCGACCTCGTGATGATATTCGACCGTCAATTGGGTCGACAACCGGATCGCGCGATCCGACAGCGAATGGTTCTGCACCGGTGTCGACACGAACATTTCATTCGGTACCGCCGACTCGACGCCATCCAGACCGCGCAGCACCGTGTAACGGGAATTGATCTGGGTCACTTTGCCGTAGTATTTGTCGACCGTGACCATGTCGCCAATCGACATGCCGCGCTCCAGCAGGATCACGAAGCCGGATACGTAATTGCTGGCGACCTTCTGCAGGCCGAGGCCGAGCGCCACGCCGAGGGCGCCGCCGAATACCGACAGCACCGTGAGGTCGATGCCGACCATCGACAGGCTGATCAGGATCGCCACCAGCACCAGCAGCGCGCGCGCCATGCGGGCCACCACTGTGCGCAGCGACAAGTGCATGGTGTTCAGCTGCATCAACCGGTCTTCCAGCGTGGCGCCGGCCCAGAACGCCAGGATCAGCGTCACGGCGACCGAGATCAGCGCCTGCAGGATGGTCAGCACCGAAATCTGGTAGCGCCCGACCGGCAGTACCGTCTGCTCCAGTTCGTGCACCAGCGCCGGCCACAGGCCGGTGATGTACAGCGCGACGCCGATCCAGACCAGAACCGCGAAGAATTTTTCGAACAGCTGCAGGAAGGTGCCCGGCACGCCGTCGCGGTCGAAGGCACGCTGCAGCACGTAGAACACGAAACGGATCAGGGCCAGCGACGCCACCAGCGGGATCGCCAGCCGCAGCAGGTTGACTCGCTGGTACTCAACCAGCAGCCCCTTGGCAATCAGCAGCAGGACCAGGATCAGCAGCGGCGTCAGCACCCGCGCGAAGCTTTCGACGCCGAGTCGCAGCACGCGCGGCGGAGCCGCCGGCACCACGAACAGCCGGCGCAGCGCGCGTGACGCGCTCCAGCCGAGCACGCCGCATCCGAGCAGCGTGCCGAGCTGCCAGAAGATGCCCGGAGTACGGAAGTCGAGGGCCAGTTCGGTCAGGACGCTGGACAACATCGTACGCTCGGCTCAGGGACGGAACGGCGTGGCGTCACGCTGGTGACGCCGCCAGTTGGCGACATAGCGTGCCGCCAGTTCAGGGTCGTCGCGCAGCACCAGCACGTTTTCAGCGTTCTTGTGCGCCGCCGCCCAGGTGTAGTTGTAGCTGCCGGTGACCAGTACCGGCGCCGCCGTCGTACCGTCGACCACGATCACCTTGTTGTGCGCATTCTGGTAGCCGGTCTCGAGCCAGACCGACACCCCGCCCTCGGTCAGCGCCAGCGCCTGCGACGCCGGCACCTTGTCCGTCTGCTCGGCATCCATCAGCACCCGCACGTCGATACCGCGCCGGTGGGCGCGGATCAGCGCCTGCGTCATTTTCTTGCTGGTCAACAGATAGGCCTGCACCAGCACCTGGCGGCGCGCGCCGTCGATGACGTCAATAATCAGACTCTCGACGTCGTTCCACGGTGCGAACGCTGCCTGCACCGTGCCCCTGGCCGGCTGCGGCGGCGGCAGCGGTTCGAAAGCGTGGGCACTGCACAGTGAAAATGCCAGCATCAGGCCGGCGCCGAGCGAAGCAAGCGCGCGCAACGTCATTTATTGCGTTCCAGCGCGGCGGCGAAAAAGCCGTCGGTGCCATGCAGGTGCGGCAGCAACTTCAGGTAGTCGCCCATTTCCAGCGCCACCTTCTGCTCGGTCAGGATCGCGCCCATTGGCAGCAGCCGGAAATCCTCGTGACGACTGAGGAATTGCTCGACGATCGCCTCGTTCTCCTCGTCCAGCAAGCTGCAGGTGGCGTATACCAGGCGCCCACCCGGCTTCACCAGCCGCGCCGCGCTGGCCAGGATCGCGGCCTGCTTCTGGTTCATCTCGGCCACTGCCTCCGGAGTCTGCCGCCACTTGACGTCCGGGTTGCGGCGCAGGGTGCCGAGGCCGGTGCACGGCGCGTCGACCAGCACGCGGTCGACCTTGCCGGCCAGGCGCTTGACCTTGGCGTCGTTTTCGTGCGCGATCTGCACCGGATGCACGTTCGACAAGCCGCTGCGCGCCACACGTGGCTTCATCTTGGCCAACCGCCTGGGCGCAACGTCGAACGCGTACAGGCGTCCGGTATTGCGCATCGCCGCGCCCAGTGCCAGCGTCTTGCCGCCGGCACCGGCGCAGAAATCGACCACCATTTCGCCGCGCCGCGCACCGACCACCTGCGCCAGCAGCTGACTGCCTTCGTCCTGCACTTCGATCGTGCCGTTCTGGAACAGCGGCAGGTTCTGCAGCGACGGCTTTTTCAGCACGCGGATGCCGAGCGGCGCATAAGGCGTCGGACTGGCGGCGATCGGTGCCTCGGCCAGCGCCGCGATCACTTCGTCGCGCGTCGCCTTCAGCGCGTTGACGCGCAAGTCGAGCGGCGCCGGCGCGTTCAGTGCCGCGGCGATGGCCAGCGTCTGCGCCTCGCCGTGGCGCGCCGCCAGCCGGTCGAACAGCCATTCCGGCAGGTTGGCCTGCAGCCGGGCCGGCAATTGCGTGCGGTCGATCTCCTGCACTCGCTGCAGCCACGCGGCCTCCTGTTCCGACAGGCCGCCCAGCGCATCGATACCGGCGGCGTCGGCCAGTCCCAAGAGGGCCAGCCGGCGCATCGCCGGGCCGCTGCCAGATTCGGCAAAATGGGTATAGACCGATTTGTTGCGCAGCAGGCTATAGACGCCTTCGGCGATCACGCCGCGCTCGCGGCCGCCGAGCCGCGGATGCTCGCGGAAATAGCGCGACAGCGTGCCGTCGGCCGGGCCGGTCAGGCGCAGTACTTCACGCAGCAACTGTTCGGTATGGGCGACGATCGCCGGAGGCAGCCTCATGCAGCGCCCTCCTCGATGGCGGCGTCCCGCAGCCGCGCGCGGCCGCCTTCCAGCGTCAGGCGGCCGTCGATGAAGGCGCGCACCGCGCGCGGATAGAGCAGATGTTCCTGGCGCAGCACGCGCGCCGCCAGCCGCGCCTCGTCGTCGTCATCCAGCACCGGCACCGCGGCCTGCGCGGCGATCGGGCCGCCGTCCAGCTCGGATGTGACGAAATGCACGGTGGCGCCGTGCAGCTTGACGCCCGCGTCCAGTGCACGCCGGTGGGTATCGAGGCCGGGAAAGCTCGGCAACAGCGACGGGTGGATGTTCAGCAGGCGCCCGGCATAGCGCTCGACGAACGCCGGCGTCAGTATCCGCATGAACCCGGCCAGCACCACCAGGTCGGGAGTATAAGTGTCGATCGCAGAGGCCAAGGCCGTGTCGAAGGCATGGCGATCGGAGTATGCCTTGCTGGCAACGACCGCGGTCGGAATCCCATGGGAGGCGGCGAACGCCAGTCCGGCGGCGTCGGCGCGGTTGCTGATGACGGCGGCGATCTCGGCCGGCCAGCGTTCGGCGCGAGCGGCCTCGACGATCGCCTGCATGTTGCTGCCGCGGCCGGAAATCAAGATCACAATGCGTTTCATGGCGCGCATTGTAACCGCTGCGCCGCTGGCCGGCGCGGTGCCGGCGGCGAAATCGGCGGGCTTACTGGAACGAGTAGAAGACGCGGAAGGCGACCTTTTTTTCAGCCCAGAAATCGGCCGCGTCGCGGAAGACGTCGAGCAGGGTTTCGCGCGCTTCCTTGTCGAACTTGGACGTGTTCGGCAACTGCTCCAGCACCACCACGAAGCCCGGCTGCGGCCCGGCCTTGTGGGCTAGGTCGGTCAGGCAGTCGCCCAGCGCGTCGAAATTCTTGCCGAAGTGCTTGGGGAAATAGAACGCTTCGGCGATCGTGGCCAGCACCTGCTGCTTGGTGGTGGCGTCGGCGCACCAGGCGTACAGGAAATGCTGGCCGAGGTGCGCGGCCTCATCCCGCAGATCGGTCACGCGGAAGGCGCGGATCGACTGCACGAGGTTTGGCGGCACGGTTTTCAATAAACTCATTTCTCCCTCGGTCTCGACTGGTTTCATTGCGGCTGTGGCTGCGGGCTGGAGGCGTTCCGGCCCCGGTTATTCTTGTATGCGCATGAACGTCCGATAGTGATTGCCGGTGTAATAGTATTCGCCGGAAGTGGCCGGGTCGCCGCCGGTCACGATGCGGCGCGCGCCGCGGTTGCGCGCATGCGGGGTGGTCACGGTGAATTCGTGATAGTAGCCGCGTTTTTGCTTCGGGAGAATGCCTTCGTAGTTGCCGAACACCACGCCGTCCTTGGCGTACGGGAACGGACCGCCGCGCTTGATCAGCGCCAGCGTCTGCCGCGCTTCCCACGGCAGGTCGCGCGCCGCGATCACGCCGAGCGTGGAATCCTGGCGCGCGGCGGCGGGGCCGATGCACAGCAGCCAGGCAACGAATAGCAGGGAAAGCCTGGTCAGCAGGCGACTGTGGAACATCGTCTTTTTGAACGCTTTTGTTATAACAATTGCAATAATATAAAACAATTATCACGTAGGGTAACGTGTTGTCCGGCCCGAATCAACAGCAAAAAAGAGCAGTGGAAAGCGCCTCGGAAACCTGATAACGAGGACCGGAAAGGCAGCCGTAACGCTGTGCGGCCGGCAACGGCCGCGGACGCCTCATGCAGCCAGGAAGGCGAGGATGTCGGCGCGGCGCGCCAGCGCATCCTTCTGCCCGAGCCGGATCAGCTCGCTGGTATAGCTGGCCTCGAACAGCAGGTAGGAGGCCAGCGCGCCGCCCGGCGCTTCGGTCGCGCCGATCCCGGCCAGCAACGTGCGCACCGGGCGCGGCAGGCTGCCGACGTGGCGGCTGGCGATGTCGTCCAGCCGTTCGGACGGCGAAATCAGCAGCATGTCGATCGGCCGCAGCGCAGTCTTTTGCCGCTGCTCCGGTGTCAGCAGCGACAGCGTCTGGTTGATGCGGGTCAGCCGCTCGACGTCGACCGCGATGCCGTCGAGAAAAATCGAAGACAGCGCATGGCCGGCGACCTGTGCCAGGCTTGGATATTTCGGAAACGGCGAAGGGTCGACCGCCGGCTCCATCAGGCGGCCGGCGCCGACCACGAAGATCTTGCCGGCGCCCAGGTGGACCGCCGGCGCCAGCGGCGCCGGCTGCCGCATCGAGCCGTCGCCGAAGTATTCGCGGCGGCCGTCGCAATAGATCGGCGTGGCCGGGAAGATGAACGGGATCGCGGACGAGGCCAGCAGGTGCTCGACGCCAATCTGGACCTTCATCGCACGGCGCTGGCTGCGCGTCCATTCGGCGATGTCGGCGGCGCTCTGGTAGAAGGTGATGTGGTTGCCGCCGGTATACGACGACGCAGTCACTGCCAGTGCGCGCAGCACGCCGCTGTTCAGCGCAGCATCGAGCCGCGGCAGGTCGAGCAGCCGGTTCAGCAGCGTCACCAGCGGCGTGTTGTCGAGCAGCGAGTTGGGCGGTTGCGCATGCCACTGGCGCAGCAGCCAGCCGAACGACAGCAGCGACAACCAGCGCGCGCCGGTGCGCAGCACGCCCAGCGAATCCGCGCGGTACACCTGCTCGGCGGTGAAGTGGGCCCATACCTTCCACAGCTTGTCGACCGATTCGCCGAAGTGGTCGGCGCGGCAGGCCAGCGCGGTGGTATTGATGGCGCCGGCCGATGTCCCGCACAGGATGTCGAATGGGGAACGCTGCGGCGCCCAGCCGGCGTCGCGCAGGATTTCGGCGACTGCCCGCAGCACGCCGACCTGGTAGGGGGCGCGCGCGCCCCCCCCGCTCACCACCACACCCG
>JBAUJK010000023.1:0-1882 GCA_049683695.1 Burkholderiaceae bacterium | reverse complement strand
CGCGAACGCCGGCGCGGTGCCGCCTGCCCGGGCCGCTGCCGCAGCGCCTCGATTGCCGGGCGCAATACCTCCGGCGCGAACTGCGCGCAAAAGCGGTTCCACAGCTGCCACAAGAGGTCGGCGTCGGCCAGCGCCCGGTGGCGCTCGCCGGTCACCAGCCGGTGGCGTTCGATCAGCGTGTCGAGGTTGTGCCGGCGCTCGGCCGGAAACAGCCGGCGCGACAGCCGCACCGTGCACAGCACGTCGTTGTCCAGCGTGCGGCCGGCGCGCTGGCAAGCCTGGGTCAGGAAGCCGTGGTCGAAGCGCGCGTTGTGGGCGATGAACAGCGCACCGCGCAGCCGTTCCAGCACCGGTTCCAGCACTTCCTCCAGCGGTGGCGCCTGCGCCACCATGCGGTCGCTGATGCCGGTCAGGCGCTCGATGAACGGCGGGATCGGCCGGCCTGGATTGACCAGCGTCGACCAGTGCGTCACGCGCGTGCCTTCCACCTCGACCAAGCCGATTTCGGTAATGCGGTCGAACACGGCGTTGGCGCCGGTGGTTTCGAGGTCCAGGAAGACCAGTTTTTCGGAAAAATCCATGCGCCATTGTGCCATGCACGGCCGGTTTTCCGCCGCAAGCGGGTCCGCCGCACGGCGTTGCACGATTTCCGGGCAGAAAGAATTTTCCCTTTCCAATCAAGCGTTTATTTTGATTCGCCAGACTTGGTCACAAGTTTATCCACAGAAACGGTGAAGAACTTTTTCTCCTTCGTGTTGCCTTCTGTTTGTGGTCTGACAACGAATCGGGCCGCGTTGCCCGCGTGATCAAGGCAGCGGTGCGGGAACGGGTTGACGGAACTCAATGCCCGCTGCCGACCCTCCGGTAAGGTGTTTTTCCTCGACATCGAAAGGCGGACGAAACGTGCACCTGGTAGACATCACGATGTTCTATGCCGCGCAGGGAGGCGGCGTCAGTACCTACCTCGCAGCCAAGGCGCATTGGCTGGCGCAGCGCAGCCGCATCAGCCACACCATCGTTGCCCCGGCACGCAGCGGCGGCCCCTTCCACGATCCGCCGAATCCACATTTCGTCCAGATGCCGAGCCTGGCCATTCCCGGCAGTCCCAGCTACCGGATGCCGCGCTCGCCCGGCACTGCCGCCGCCGTGCTGCGCCGGCTGCAGCCGGATTTGATCGAGGCCGGCGATCCCTACCAGTCGGCCTGGGCGGCGCTGCGCATCAAGCGCGAAACCGGCATCCCGGTGGTCGCCTTCTATCACTCCGACCTGCAGCAGCTGGTCGGCCAGCGCCTCGGCGCGTCGGCGCAGGCGCTGGCCACGCGCTACCTGCAGCAGCTGTACCGGCAGGTCGATCTGGTGCTGGCGCCGAGCGAGGTGATGGTGCGCCGGCTGCGCGCGATGGGTTTGCGGCGTGTGCGGCGCCAGCCGCTCGGCGTCGATACCGCAGTCTTTACGCCGCAGCGCCGCGACCCGCAGTTGCGCGCCAGGCTCGGACTGGCGCCCGACACCCGGCTGCTGGTCTATGCCGGCCGCTTCACCCGTGAAAAGAAGCTACCGCTGCTGATCGCGGCGGTCGACAAGCTGGGCCGGCCCTACCACCTGCTGCTGGTCGGCGGCGGCGAGCGGCTGCCGCATTCGCCGCACTACACCTGCCTGCCGTTCCAGGACGGTCCGGCGCGGCTGGCGCGCATCCTCGCCAGCTGCGACCTGCTGGTGCATGGCGGCGACTGCGAAACTTTCGGGCTGGTGGTGCTGGAAGCGATGGCCTGCGGCTTGCCGGTGCTCGGCGTCGCCGCCGGTGGCGTGCGCGAGCTGGTGGACGCCAATACCGGCCTGCTGGTGCCGCCGCACGATGCGGCGGCGCTGGCGCACGGCGTCGCCG